>JAAZIZ010000264.1 GCA_012800565.1 Lentisphaerota bacterium | reverse complement strand
CGCTGTGCAAAGGCCGCAGCGCATTGGACAAATATACCTCCGCCTATCATTCAGAAGTGGTTCAGAATATCACCATACTGAAAGCGGTCAGCCGCTATCTGCCTTACGCCCAGCGGGCCATGCAAGTAATCTGGAATGACGGGAACAGTGATGGAATTCAGAACATGGGGGTAATCCGTCGCGAGGACAGCGTCAGCTACCAATTACGCAATGAGGAACTGCCGCCGCTGCCCTGGAAGTATACTGTTCTCTCCACGGTCCCTGATGCTGAACTGAGCCATTACATTCGTCCCTGGCGGGAGCCGCCCCGGAATTTCGGCTGGAATTACCGTCAATTGCCGCGCAAGGTCATCAGCGCTCGCATGATGGATTTGGCCCGTGATATCACTGAGAGTGCCGATACCCCGCACCAGAAAGCACTGGCTCTGCGGGATTATTTGCGCCAGAATTTTACTTACAACCTGTCTCCTCCCAAGCCGCCCCCCGGCCAGGAGCTCAGTGATTTTTTCCTTTTCGAGAGCCGGGAGGGGTTCTGCCAGCATTATGCCCAGGCATTCACCTTGCTGGCCCGTATGGCCGGGCTGCATTCCCGTCTGGTCACCGGATATTCACCCGGGAATTTCAACCTCCTGGCCAATTGCTTTGAAGTCTATGAATATCATGGTCATGCCTGGGTGCAGATTTTCATCGAACCTTTCGGCTGGCTTACTTTCGATGGCACCCCGCCGGGAGAAATGCGCCTGGAAGACACACCCCCGTTGCTGAAGCCGCTGCTTGATCCTTTCGGCGAAAAATGGAAAGTCCAGACTCCGGAACTCAGCGCCCGTTCTCCGGTGCCCTCCAAGCCCAGCATCACGCCGGGGCAGGCTCCGCCGCGACAACCCAAAAAGCCACAGTCGAACAAACAGCAGAGTGTCCTGCAGCAGAAAGTCCTGGAAGCCTATAATGAGATTTATGCCAAGGCTGTGGCTGACAATTCCACGTTTTCGCCTGAGGCCAAGCACATCCTCAAGGCCGCAGCTCAGACTCTGAAGAGCAAAGTGCTGGCATTCTGGCAACAGGCGATGGAGAGCTTGCAGGCCTTAGCCAACGCATTAGCTATGCGAATACTCGACGGTGTCACGGCCGTGCTCAATTGGCTTGCTGCCCGGACCTTGGCCGACCTGATGCTGCTCATCCTGCTGGTGGCCGCCGCGGGGTTGGGCTGGAAGCTGCGCCGGCGTTGCTGGAACTACCTGCTCTGGCGCTGGAGGATGTATCGGTGCATCAGAGACTGGCAGAGAATCGCCGCCCGGAAAATGGATGGACGGGTCCGAATCGAAGCCTGTCAAAAACTGGTGTCCGAGATGCTGGGATTGATCGGATTACGACGCCAGCCCCAGCGCGATCTGCTGGAGTATACCGAGATCATTTTACAGCGACTGCCTGCGCTGGCCGACGACTATGCCTTTATCGCCAGTACAGCCGCCGAGACCTGGTACAGTACCCACCTTCCGGATGAGAATCTGGCTGACGCGGTTTTTGCGGCTACCAAGCATTTCTTTCAAACTATCCGTCCCCATTTGCGCCGCCGGAATTTCCTCAAGGCGCAAGCGTGAATGCACGGGTGTGCCGGAGTTCACGGAAGCTTGGAAAAATCCGTCTGTTTCTTGACAACTGAATCTGCCGGCGCTAAATTCTCTTGTCTGCCTCGTTTTATGCTTGAGTTTAGATTTCTGGAGAACATGAAAAGGATTTTCATATTATACTTGATCATATTGCCGGCGCTGCTGCTCAGTGCAGCCGACCTGCCGGCGCTGCTGCAGCCGTATGCCAAGCCGGAATACTGGCAGGAGCGCGAGGTTGCCCCGGCAATCTCCAAAGAGAACTTGGTGACTGCGGTGGAAGCGGCCCGGGCGTATTACCTGAATCATCAGCTTCAGGAGGGTAATTTCCTCTACGCCTTTGATGTGGTCAGCAATCAGCAGTTCCCGGATGACAATCAAGTCCGCCAGGCCGGCGCATTGTGGGGCCTTAGTTGCCTGAACCGGGACCGCTTTACCGAAAATACCCGCCGGGCAGTCCTGGCCGGACTGGAGTTCTTTCTTTCCAACCGGAAAAAACTGACTGACGGACAGCTGGTGGTCACCTATCCCGGCGATGAGATGCTCAAGACTGGTACGGTCGCGCTTTTCTGCCTGGCAGTTACCGATTTTCTCATCGGGCAGGAGAAGTTCCTGCCGCCAGAGGTCCGCAGCAAATATGAGACTGCGTTGCAGGAACAGCTGCGCTATTTGCAAAGCATGGAATTGCCCGACGGTTCCTGGGCCCATGTCTATGACCTTCCCAGCGGCTACCGCGACCCGGTGGGGAAATCCTATTATGACGGTGAGGCGCTGCTGGCTTACTGCAAAGCTGCCAGGTACTTGCGCCGGGATGAACTCCTGCCGAGAATTCAATTCGCCCTCCCGAAGCTGATTCAGAAGTATCTGCTGGATTGCTGGAAGCCGGGTGGAAATGCGGAGGAGACCAGGGGATTCTCACAGTGGGGGGCGATGGCTTTTGCTGAATGCGTGGAAGCACAGTGGGAGCAGACCGACGGCGCGGCCGAGGCCGCCTTGGCCTTGGGCTGGTGGCAAATCCACAGCAATAAAATCGAAGCCAAGGCTGGTAATACTGCATACGCTGTAGAGGGACTGATCGCCAGCTGGCGGGTGGCAAAATGCCGTCAGGACCAAGCCAGCATGACAGCGCTGCGGGCTGTCAGCGAACGCTGCCTGGGGCGACTGATGCTCTGCCAGATCGGCGGACCGTTCCATACCAAGAATGAATTCTTTAATTCTCTGCCCAGAATCCAACCCCGGGCTTTCGGCGGAATTACCGCCGCTCCTGATTCAGGTGCCATTCGCATCGACAATGTTCAGCACCAGCTCCATGCCATGTTGCTGGCTCTGAAATATTTCTATCCGGAAGATTAGCATTGACTTTACAGAGGACTTGTTATGCCCAAAAAGCCGTTCTTCAGACGCATTTTGTTGAAACTCAGCGGTGAGTCCTGCCAGGGGCCAGCCGGCAGTCTCGACCCGGCGGCCATTATGTCGGCTGCGCAGCTGGTCAAGGAAGGCTGGCAGTCCGGGACTCAGATCGCCTTGATTCTTGGTGCCGGGAACATCTTCCGGGGGCTGTCCGGCTGCCGCCAGGGCATGAGCCGCAACTGTGCCGATAATATGGGTATGCTGGCTACAGCCATCAATGCCCTGGCTATGCGCGATGCCCTGGAAGCTTTACAGGTGCCTGCGGAAATCCAGTCTGCGCTGGCGATCAGCGGAGTATTGCCGCCATTTGATTACCGCCAGGCCGATCTGCTGCTGCAGGCCGGCAAGGTGCTGCTTTTTGCCGGTGGGACTGGTCATCCCTTTTTTACCACCGATTCCACCGCGGCCTTGCGGGCCTGCGAAATCAACGCCGACGCGGTGTTCAAGGCGACTCAGGTCAACGGCATCTACAGCGCAGACCCGAAAAAGAATCCCCACGCGGTACGCTATGCCAAAATCTCTTTCGCCCGGGCACTGAGGGAACGTTTGAAAGTCATGGACTCGACCGCATTCTCGCTCTGCCAGGACAACAATCTGCCGATCGTGGTCTTCAAATTCGGCGAGAAAGGTACCTTGGCGGAAATCCTGCAGGGAAATTTCCAGAATGCGACTCTGGTCAGCAATGAAGAAGACTGATGCTGCTCCTGTCGTGCAGTGCAAACACTAAAGAAGAAAGGAACAGAAAAATGCCAGGCATTGATGAAATGATGGAAGAATCGCAACTGCTCATGGATATGGCGATTGATGTGATGAAGAAGGATTTTGCCGCCGTTCGCACCGGCAAAGCTTCGCCCGCGTTGGCGGAAGGGATTATGGTTGAGTACTACGGTGCCCAGACTCGTCTCAAAGACATTGCCAGCATCACCGCCCCGGAGCCGCGCCTGTTGGTCATCCAACCTTGGGACCAGAGCGCGATCAAGAGCATTGAGAAGGCTATCCTGGCCTCCAGTCTCGGTATCAGCCCGGTCAGCGATGGCCGCGTAATCCGTCTGCCCATACCGGAGCTCAGTGAAGAACGTCGCAAGGACATGACCAAACTGGTGAACCGCCGGGCTGAGGAAGCGCGGGTGGAAGTGCGCAACGCCCGTCGTGATGCCAATGAGGCTATCAAGAAGGCCCAGAAGAACTCTGATATCACTGAAGACGACATGAAGCTGCTGACCGACCAGGTGCAGAAGATGACTGACAAGGCCGTTGAAACCATCAACAAAATCCTCAGCGACAAAGAAGCCGAGCTGATGGCAGTCTGAGCTTTCCGTCAATACCCCAGCATCTGTACCAGTATTGTGGAAATCAACAACATCGCCCAATTGATTGTGGACCAGAGCCGCCGCCAACCGCGTGCGCCTGCAATATATTTCCCGCAGAGCAGAGATGGCAGCGGCCGGGTCGCCTATACCCATCTGACTTTTGCCCAGCTGAATGAACGCAGCGATTTCCTGGCCTGGGGACTGCAGGCCCAGGGATTGCGGCCGGGACAAAAGGCGCTGCTGATGATCCGGCCATCGCTTGATTTCTATGCGCTGTTCTTTGCCCTGTTCAAGCTCGGTGCGGTGCCGGTCATGATCGATCCCGGCATGGGCTGGAGCGGTTTTCTGAAATGCGTCCGGCAAGTGCAGCCTGAGGCTTTCCTGGGTATTCCGGCGGCGCAGCTGCTGCGTTTGCTGTGCCGCCGTTCTTTCCGCTCAGTAAAAACGAATATTACCCTGGGTCGGAGATGGTTCTGGGGCGGATGCAGCGTGCAGGAACTGCCCGGTGAGAACAAGCCTTATCCGCTTTTTATTCCGGCTTTGGATGATCCGGCGGCAGTGCTCTTCACCTCTGGCAGCACCGGTCCGGCCAAGGGCGTCACCTATACTCAGCGCATCTTCCTCACCCAAGTGCAGCTGGTGCAGCGCGAGTATAATATCAAGCCGGGGGAAATTGATCTGGCCTGTTTCCCTCTGTTCTCGCTGTTCAGCGTGGGACTGGGAGCAGCAGTGGTGATCCCTGATATGGACCCCACGCGGCCGGCATTCGTGAATCCGGAGCGGATTATTGAGCCGATCCGGAATCTGCCGGTAACCTACTCTTTCGGATCACCGACACTCTGGGGGCGGGTGGCAAAATACTGCGCCGAGAATGACATTGCCCTGCCTGGGCTTAAACGCGTGATTATGGCTGGAGCACCGGTGCCTGGGCAAGTTCACGACTGGCTGCTTAATCAGGTCCTGGACCATGACGCGGAAACCTATACGCCTTACGGGGCGACGGAGGCTCTGCCAGTGGCAAATTTCCGTGGCCGTGAGATGCTCTCCGAAACTCGGCAGGCCACCAGCGCGGGCAAGGGTATGTGCGTCGGCAAGCCGATCCCCGAGATCAGCGCCATGACCATCAAAATCAGCGATGCTCCTATCACGGATTTTTCCCAGGTCGAACCGCTGCCGGTGGGCGAGATCGGGGAGCTTTGCGTGAAAGGCGATTGCGTGACCAGGGAATACTACCTGCGCCCGGACGCCACCCGTATGGCCAAAATCCCGCAGGGGCAGGAGTTCTGGCACCGGATGGGTGATGTGGGCTATTTAGATGAACAGGGGCGCTTCTGGTTCTGCGGCAGAAAAAATCATTGCGTGCAGACGCGTGACCCGCAGGGGCGGCCGCTGACTTTGTTCACTATACCGTGTGAGGCTATTTTCAACTCCATTCCCGGGGTGCATCGCTCAGCCTTGGTGGGCGTGGGGCCAAAAGATGACCAGACACCGGTTATCATCATTGAGCCGGAGCCGGGGCAACGCTTGCAGCCGGAAGAAATACTGTCCCGGTCCGCGCAGTCACCGGTGACTGGGTTGATCCGGCAGGTGCTGTTCCATCCCGCTTTCCCGGTAGACGTCCGGCACAATGCCAAAATCAACCGCGAGGCGCTGTCGCGCTGGGCGGGCAAACGCCTGGGGCGCAGTAACTGAGCCGCCCCAGCATTCATTCCGGACAGCATTATTCATCCCTAAGCAGACCACCGATACGATGACAGAGATTCTGGCCAACTATATCGAACAAATCGCCGCCTATGCCCCGTTGTGGGGGTTCTTCCTGATCTTTTTATTTATGACCATTGAGAGTTCTTTCATTCCTTTTCCCAGCGAAGTGGTGATGATTCCAGCCGGGTTCCTGGCCTGGAGAGGAGAACTTACTTTCCAGCATCCGTGGCTGGACCTGACCCTGGCATGGGTGGCCGGACTGGCTGGATCAATGGCCGGAGCATATATCAATTACTTCCTGGCCCAAAAAATGGGAAGACCAATGCTCCATAAATATGGAAAGTACTTCTTCCTGCCGGAAAAAACCCTCAATCGGGCGGAGGAAATTTTTCGGGAATACGGCGAATTGGCCACCTTTGTCTGCCGCCTGCTGCCTGCCATCCGGCAGCTGATTTCCCTGCCCGCAGGATTGTGCAACATGAATTTGCGGCGCTTTTCTTTCTTTACCGCCCTGGGGGCAGGAATATGGTGTATCGTCCTGCTGGCCATCGGTGCTTATTTCGGACACCTGACCGAAGCTTTGACATACCAGGAAATGGTCCGCCGAGGCAGTGAGATGCTGCAGCAAAACACCGTCTGGATAATCTTGGGTGCGGTGCTGCTGACCTTGGCATACATCGCTGCTCATAAATGGGTTATGCGCAGCAAAACCAAGCCGCAGGAGCAACTATGAAAAGCTATCGCAAAGAATTGTGGTTCGAGGTCCCGGCCAGACGTCAAATCGTCCATATCCAAAAGCAAATTGAGGACTGTTTGCGGGAGTCGGGCATCCAGGAGGGGCTGCTGCTGTGCAACGCCATGCATATCACTGCCTCGGTTTTTATCAACGACAATGAATCCGGCCTGCATCAGGACTTCGAGAAATTCCTGGAACGCCTGGCGCCAGAAAAGCCGTATTCGCAATATCAGCACAACGGCTTCGAGGACAACGGCGACGCTCATCTGAAGCGCACCATTATGGGCCGGGAGGTGGTGGTTGCGGTTACTGCCGGAAAACTCGATCTCGGACCCTGGGAGCAGATTTTCTATTATGAACTGGACGGCCGGCGGCGCAAGCGCGTGCTGGTGAAAATCATCGGCGAATGACATAATTCAACTGACATGGCTCCGGACCATGTCGCCAAGGAGCGCGACGAGAATGGATTTCTATACTCTGGTCAGACCAGAACACCTGAACCATTACAATTACCTTTTCGGCGGGGTGCTGCTGCAGTGGATCGATGAATTCGCCTATATCGCCGCCATCCGGCAATTCCCTGCCGCCCGTTTTGTGACCAGGGCAATGGACAAGGTCTCGTTCCATAAAAGCGTCAACAACGGCGCACTGCTGCGTTTCCAGGTCACGCGTGAGCGCCTGGGCACTACCTCAGTCAGCTACCGGGTGCAGGTCTGGGGCCGGGACTTTCAGGAAATACAGGAGAATGAAGTCTTTGAGACCGTGGTGACTATGGTCTCCGTAGACCCCGACGGGAAAAAGACCCCGCTGCCGCAGGATTGCGTCACCGAATGATGCATCCGGACGGAGTGGCCACGGCGGCCCTGCTGTCAGGCATACTTGCCCGCATCTCACCTTTTTCTATCCACCCCCTACCAGGAGAATCAAGATGAATATCCTTTTTATCGGCGGAACCGGTAATATCTCCAGCGCCTGTGCCCAACTGCTGCATCAGCGCGGGCATCATATCACCCTGCTGACCCGCGGCAAGCATGACATCCCCTCCGAATATGCCAGCATCGTGGCTGACCGCAATGCCCCCGGGGCCTTGAAACAGGCCATGCAAGGGCGTTTTTTCGATGTCATCGCCGACTTTATTTGCTTTGATGAGTCGGACGCCCGTACCGCTTTCGAGGCCTGCCAAGGTCATTGCGGGCAGTATATCTTTATCAGCACTACTGTGGTTTACGCCAAACCGCCAGCAGTGTTACCGATCACCGAGACCGCTCCGAAAGGAAACAAATTCTCTGAATATGGCCGCGGTAAAGAGCGAGCCGAAGAATATTTTCTGCAACGTCAGCAGCAGGACGGTTTCCCGCTGACCATCGTGCGCCCCTCGCATACTTATTCCAACAGCTGGCTGCCGAACCCGGTCACCAGCGTTGGCTATACCCTCGCGTACCGCTTGGAAAACCGTTTGCCGATATTTGTGCACGATGACGGGCAGGGGCTCTGGACCTTGACCCATGTCCGCGATTTCGCAGTCGGTTTCGCGGGGCTCTGCGGTCAGCCTGCATGTCTGGGAGAGGATTATCAGATTACCGGCGACATGGTCCTGACCTGGAACCAGATTATCACCGAGACTGCCTGGGCCCTCGGGCTGGAACACTGGGAGGTGCTGAAAATTCCCACCAGCTTTATCTGCGAGGTCATTCCCGCGATGTCAGACAAGCTCCTGGGAGACAAAGCCTGCCCGGGTGTCTTTGACTGCGCCAAGTTGAAAAGTCAAGTCCGGGACTTCAATGCCTCCATTACTTTCAAGACCGGCATCCGTGAATCTATCGCCTGGTTTAAGGCCGATCCTCGCCGGCAGGTCGTGAATCAGGAGCACAACCAGGTCTTCGACAAGATCATTGCCGCCTGGAAAGCCGCCGGGCATTAGCCCTCGCCACCAGAACTACTCTCAGTCCTGCAATAATTTCAGCGGGCTGGTGCAGCGTGCGATGATGGCCGGCACCAGTGCTGCGGCCAGGCAGATTGTCAGTGTGAGCAGCAGCCCCTGCGCAATTGCCAGCCAGGGCAGGGCGAAATTCCAGCCCATTCCGCCGAAGAAGGTCAGGTGAGTGGCCATTTGGGCACTGCACAACCCTGAGAATATCCCGTATCCCAAACTCAACAGGGTGGCGGCAAGGCCGGTCACGGCTGCTTCGCCCAGCAATAACCGCAGCAGAGCATTGCCACTAAGCCCGACGGCTCGCATAATGCCCATCTCCCGGCGCCGCACCCGGATTGAGGCCAGGGCGGTGTTGGCGACCGCCAGAGACATGATCCACAGCAGCAGCTTGGGCATTCGCAGCATCCCCGAGACGATGGTCTCGGTGCGTCCCATAATCGACTGGTGCAGGGATGCCGTGCTGGTGATCTGTATGCTTTCCTGGCCGACAATACTTTCACCGCCACCCACCACCGGGAAGCTTTGCCCGCGATTGGCCTCGGCCAGAGCCTGGAAAGCCGGCAGCAATGATTCCTGACTGGTTTCGCCCGTTGTATTGAACCAGTAATAATTATGGCGCCAGAGATGGAAATTGCTGGCGACACTCTGGGCCGGCACAAAAAGCAGTGCCGCTGTACGCCCGAAATTCCGCCGGGTGCCGGAGTATTTCGAGAACCAGTGCCAGCCATTAAGGCGGATCACCCCGGCAATCCGGTATTCCACTTTCTCGTTTCCGCCGGGTGTCAGGACCTGGAAAGTATCACCGCAGCCCAGGCCGGTCAGTTCACTGAAAAAAGATGGCACTAAGCAGCAGTCTTCGCCTTGCCGGAACTGCTCTTCGGCCGCCTGGCGATCGCTTAAAAAGGTGAAATCCAGCAACGGGTCCGGAGCAAAGATTGCTTCTGCGGCAATCCCCATCAAGGTCACATTATCCTGCCGGACTACATTCTGGTGTATTCGGCTGCCGGTAAGGTCTTCGGCCAGGGATACCTGCTCAATAATCACCGGCTGGCAGGAGTCGGGTTGTATACCTCTGATCTGCCTGACTTTCTCCAAGTCAGAGGTATTAAGACCACCCGGCATAATGCTTACGAACATCTCGGGCAGCCATTTCCCGGGCAGGAAAGGTTGCAGCAGCGAGGCGCTCCAGATGACTACCATCATATAGAAGCCCAGGCCGAGGCTGAGCGACAGGCAGGTGCCCGTGCCGCGCCAGAGGTTGGCGGACAGCTGAGCCCGCAGAAAAGGCCCAGGTAACCGGAGCAGCCAGGCGACTGGGCCGGCAAACAGCCGTGCACATAACTGCAGGATGCCGGGGCACAACAAGGCAAAACCAATCACCGTCAACGGACAGCCGACAAAACCATACAGCTTCACCCGGGTCATCTCCGGTATTCCCGGCCATAAAATGATGGCGATATTTACCACCGGCAGCAATAACCCGGACAGTGCCAGGCGGCCGGAGCAGCGCACTTCCGCCGGATGGCGCAGGCTGGACATGGCTTCCAGCACTCTCAGCCGGCTGGCTCGCCAGGCGGGCAAGACTGCCGCCGCCAAGGAGCCGGCCAAGGCACAAATTCCAGTCAGCGCTATTGTCCAGCCGCCAATGGCCCGGAACGGCGCCGCACCCCGCGACAGCGGATTGCGCAGCACTGCTGCCTCAGAAAAGAATTCCAGCAGGGCAGTGCCGGCCAGCAGTCCGCCCACCCAACCTGCTGCTCCCAGGAAGAGACTCTCCATAATAATACTCAGGCACATCTGTCCGCGGGTCAATGCAGCTGCCCGCAATAGCCCGTTCTGCCGGATACGTTCAGAGACTCCCATGCTCAGGCTGCTGCAAATGATAAAGAAAGACAGCAGCAGCGCTATGCCGCAGGCAGTCCAGCCCTGCATTTTTATGCGACTTTCTTCCGCACTGCCGGTCTGAGCTGCCACCGCAAGCATCTCCCGGGTAACGCAGCGTAGCGGCTCAGCCGATAATCGCTGCATTATAGTTGCGGTGCTTTCTGCGTCAGTACTGATTACGGCCGCAAACAGTCCGGATGTCCCGCCACCGGAGATTTCCCGGGCAGTCACCGGACTGACGAAGAGGCCATTCAGGCTGGGCGGGGTGAAGTCTGGCGCCAGGCGCTGCCATAATTCCTGAGCTGACCGGGAAGCCTCACCGGTATCGGATATAATGCCGGCGATACGCAGAATAAACGATCCGGCGAATGACCCGACCGCTAAGCTGTCACCAATCTTGACCCGGAGTTGCCGGGACACGGATTCACTGAGTACGCATTCGTCCTTGGCGGTACTGGTCAGCCAGCGGCCGGACAGCAAGGACAAGGGTGGGGAAGCAGCAGTCGTACCCAGCACCAGATACGTACGTCGGGGAAGCCCCTGCAGAGGCGGCGGGGCACTCAGAGGTTGCTGGATTTCGCCCCGGCCAGGTTTGCCGCCGCGGTTCCCGCTGCTTTCCTGCCTGCCTCCTCGGGCAGTACGGACACTTCGTTGTTCGCCCGCACCGGTTCGGACATTGACGCGGATGGATTGATAGAGATCAACCTCGGACAGAATCCCAGCCCGGGACAGGCAGGCGCGGAAGTGCTCCTCGCTCAGCTGTGGAGCGGCCAGCAGCATGTAGTCGTATTTGCCCAGAAGCTGCGTCCCCTGCCCGGAAGCATTTTCGCGCAACAGACCATCATAGCTGGCGACGGTCCAGGCGGCCATGGTAGCTGCAGCAATTACAGCCAGACAAGTCAGAAACGTGCGCAATGGCGCATGCAGCAGATTAAGACAGGCTATTTTGCCGGCAAAGTACATGCGATGACCTTTATTTTGCAGCAGAGCAAATCAGCTCGTTATATTTGGCGGCCAGGTCCAGGGCATTCAGCTCCGGGGTGACCGGAAATTCCCCCACGATGGCACCGTCGAGCAAGACCAGTACCCGCTGGGCCCACAGGGCTACCGCCGCCTCATGGGTGACCAGCAGTATTGTCTGCTGCTCATCTGCACAACAGCGCTGCAGCTGCCGGCAGAGTTCCTGCCCGGAATGGCTGTCCAGGCTGCCGGTGGGCTCATCAGCCAGAATCAGGGCTGGACGCGGCAGCAGGGCCCGGGCAATCGCGACCCGCTGCTGCTCCCCGCCGCTCAGATCACTGGGTCGGCGGGACAGCTTGTCAGCGATCCCCAGACGCTCGACAATGCTCTGCAGGAAAGCTTCATCAACTTTTGCGCCTGCGGCCAAGATTGGCAGGCAGATATTGTCCCGCACATTCAGATTCGGCAGCAGATTGAAGCTCTGGAAGATGAATCCGAGCTGTTTACGTCTGATCTCGGTCAGGCGCCGGTCAGACAGTCCCGAAACAAGTTCGTCATTTAGGTAGATTTGCCCTGAATCGTGCCCGGTCAGGCCGGCAATGCAGTGCAGGAGGGTGCTTTTACCGGAACCGGAAGGGCCCATCAGAGCAATGAATTCAGCCCGGCGGGCAGTAAAAGTGACCCCCGACAATACCGGCACCGACACGGCGCCCTGGCGGAAAGACTTGACCAGATTGCGGATTACTAACGGATGCGGCTGTGCAGACATCGGTTCTCCCGGTGAATGATGCAAGAGAAAAAAATATCAGACTTCGCCGGCAGAGGCGGCGTGGATTCACTGATAGGTCACATCGGGGTTTTCGGATACCCCCATGAAGACGTTGGCGGCTCGCGGTCCGAAAGGATATTCGGTGTTGCAGGGCGGGTGCCAGCTCTGTCCTGCCGCCAGATCATGCCCCTGATTAATCAGAGTCAGGCCGGAGCGCAAACGCACCTGCCCTACATGGCCGTCAAGGAATACTGCATTGCAGTCTCCACTGTGCCGGAAAGTGATCTTGCCCAGGCTGCTGTGATCGGCCTTGCTCAAAGGAATTGCAGCATAAAAACCGATGTTGTTGTCGCCGGCGCGGTGCTGATAATCCAGCCAGATGATGGACTTGGCCGGATGCTTCAGACGGGAATCGCCAGCCTTGACAAAATCCACCACTGCACCGGTGGAGCGGCCACTGCGGGAATTAGACAGCGTGTTCCCGCTGCCGCCGTAACTTAACTGCAGGCTGACTCCGGAGACGCTGAACTCGGCCAGGCGCCCCAGCGCAGCGGTGCTGGCATCGCCCGGGCAGCGGGCCATTTTGGCCGGGAAAAGCGAGCCGTCTGGGCTGCCGAGGTATCCGGCAAAACCGCTCTCCGGCAGCAAGTATGTCTGTACATCAGGCATATAGTCATCCCAACTGGCAGTGTACAGCAGGGTGGCCAAACCGTATTGCCGGAGGTTGTTCCGGCAGGTGCTGGTGCGCGCTTTCTCGCGGGCTTTGCCCAGAACTGGCAGCAGCAAAGAAGCTAAAACCGCAATTATGCCTATCACTACCAGCAGCTCAATTAAAGTGAACCAACGTGATTTTTTCATTTGTGATACTATATTCTGCTGCGAGAATCAGGGCGACCGAAAATGCTAAAACATCTTTATCTAACAGAAAACATGCCAGAAAAACTGGCGGTTGGCAGGGGGTGAGAGGCGCACTCGCTGCCCGGTAAAAGTGCAGCCGCTGCCCGGAAACAGGGCAAACAGTAATGGCTTAATCTTCTGTTATGGAAAACAGAGAGCGCTGTAGAAAATAGAAGCACATCATCTCCGTAACAACCGCCACGCCAACAACCCCAACGGGGTTGTCATCTTCAAAGCCCAGGGTTGGACGCACAGCGGCCTACCCTGGGACATGAGAAACACCCACTATCTGCTTTCCCTCCCTCCTCCTCCCGCAGAGCGGGAGGAGGAGGGAGGGAAAGCTTGACCTTGGCATTCAAGCCTGGGACAAGATGCCACCAAAATCAGTGCACCTTAGCGGCGCTACGGAAGAGTGACCCTTTACAGCAAGAACAGAATGGAATGGCAAGAATACTTTTAGTTGATTGTGCACCCTTTTGCGGCGGAGCCCAGGAGAGCTTGCTGACTCTGGCCTTGGCATTGTCAGCACGCGGGCAGCAGCTGCAGCTGCTCTGTGCTGACGCTAGTCCCGGCGGTCTGGCAGAACGCGCCGCTGCCGGCGGGCTGAGGGTCCGTAAATTCCCCTGTCGGCACTGGCCGGCATCCCTGCCGGGGCTGCTGCAATACTGCAGTGATCGGCGACGCTTCAGGGAGGTCTGGCGAGCCCTGGCCGCAGAATTTCAGCCGCAGATTATCATCGCCAACGGCCTGCGCAGCGCATTGCTGCTGCAGCGCAGCAGCAGTCTGCCCCCCGGGGTGCCTATGATATTGCATGACCGGGACCTGCGCTGCCCCGCGCTGTTGCCCAGGATGCTGGCCAAAAGCTGCGCCGCAGTTATCGCCATCAGCAAGGCAGTGAGCGAAAAATGGCGTTGTCTCCTGCCGGACGGGCGGCTTTTCGTTATTTACAACGGTTTTGATCTGCAGGCATTGGCGGCGCTGCCAGCCGCCACCCGGTCTGGTGAACGTCCTTTCAATATTATTCAGGTGGCAGATTTTTTGCCCTGGAAAGGGCATCAGCTGTTTTTGCAGAGTCTGGCCCGGTTGCCAGCTGGCCTTCCCGAATGGAGGGCAGTCATCAGAGGACGAGTTCGCTCAAGTGCCGAGGAACAATACCGCAGGAAAATCGCAGCGCTGGCAGAAAGTTTGGGATTGAAAGAAAAACTCAGTATCATCGATCAGCCCAGCGGGGCCTGGCAGGATATCGCCAATGCCGATCTGCTGGTATCCTGCTCCGAAAATGAACCTTTCGGACGGACTGTCATTGAGGCCTTGGCAATGGGAAAGCCGGTGCTGGCAGTGGCCGGCGGGGGAGTACAGGAAATATTGTCCGGCTGCGCCGCAGCCAGAATATGCCCCGCAGACCCGGCTGCGCTGGCTGCGGCAATCCAGGACTTGCAGGCGCAACTGCCTGATCAGGAATGGGAGCAGGTTGCCAGAGCGCACGCGGCAAAATTCAGCAGCGCAGATTATGCTGAGCAAGTGCTGGCGGTTTGTCTGTCGCTCTTGGAAACGCCTGCCGCCCAGGTGAGGTAATAACCAGCTGCTGTGCCCGTCTATTGGGCTACCGGCACACTGCGGAAGTCAATGCCTTCGGTCGCGACTCTGGCCTGGACAACGCGCAAAAAACCGGTCTGGCGGTCCAGGGTCGGGGTTCCGTTAGCCGGCACGTAATAGCGCTGCTGCCGCAAGCGCAGGTTGCGTTCGACAAATCCGTAGATCAGATAGGAATACAGCCGTGGCCGCACTTGAATCAGGATATGAATGGAGCTGCTGCCATCGATCTCAATTTGCGGTTTGGAGCCGGAAATATATGGGCCCAGACGGAAGACAGCATAGACATTCTCTTCATCTTGAGCTCGCAGACAGTACAGTTTTTCCTGCCTGGCATCGAAAAGCAGGAGCAGCAACTGAATGCTCTTGATGACGTTGGTGTCATCCATGGAGGGCAGGCCGACATTTTTTTCCGCTATACGCAACCCTTCCACAACTTCCACGTCTACCGTGTTGGACAGATGCGTGCGGGATAAACGGTCGTGATTCAAGTACGCAGTGATCGAATACGTATCTTCACGCTGCATATCATGCAGCATATTGATGCTGATACTCAATTCCCGGGTGTCACCGGCCGCCAAGATCAGCCCCGCTGCAGGATTGGCGGTAGGGTCAAGACTCTTGGCGACCTTGCCGTTCTGACCGTTTACAGCGAAGAAAATCCGCCCGCTGGTGATATCGGAATCACTGAAAATCAGAGTATTGCCGCTGTTGTTGCGGATGGTCAGGGTCATCTCAATGGGCTCATAGCGCAAAAAACGCGTGTCTTTGGCTTTCAGCTGCAAAGCAACCTGCGCTTGTACACTCAGAGCAGTCAGCAGAAACACACTCGCCAGAAAGAAGAATTTTTTTCTAATCATAATTAGTTGCTCCGCAAAGCAATTCTGGAAGCTTGGCACCGGTTCAGGCAACTGGAGACGCCTCGGGAATTTTGGCTAAAATCGCAGTCGCCACATCCTGGGGTGCGATGCCGGCAGAACAAGGACCCCGGGGACAGTGACGCAGAAAACAAGGACTGTCGGGACAGAGGCTGCGGAAAACCAGATGCAGGCCCTCACCATAAGGACCAGTCAATTCCGGGTCTGTGGCACCAAACAGCGCAATGCAGGGTATGCCCAAGGCTG
>JAAZIZ010000263.1 GCA_012800565.1 Lentisphaerota bacterium | reverse complement strand
GGAGACTTGTCTCTCAGCCGCCGATTTGGGCGAAGACGGGCTGCTGCGCCAGATGCTCGCCATAGTCCAGGAACGCGACCCGGATGTGATCGAGGGCCACAATATCTTCAATTTCGATCTGGACTACCTGGAAAAGCGCTGCCGCCGGTACAAGATCAAGCTCAGCCTTGGCCGTGGGAACCGCCCCGTGACCAGTCGTCCTTCGCGTTTTTCGGCCGGTGAACGGATCGTCAATTACAAACGCTATGCCGTCTATGGCCGGCATGTGGTAGACACCTATCACCTGGTGATGCTCTATGACCTGAGCCACCGCGATATGGACAGCTACGGCCTGAAAGCCGCAGCCCGATATTTCGGCCTGAACTCCAGCGACCGCACCTATGTGGAGGGAGATGAGATTACCGAAATTTACGAGCAGGACCCGGCGCGCCTGCAGGCCTACTGCCTTGATGACGTCCGCGAGACCGAAGGTCTCAGCCGGTTGCTCTCACCGAGTTATTTCTACCAGGCCCAAGTGTTGCCCTTGTCTTATCAGAATTGCGTGACCAGAGGCAACGCTACTCGCATTGACGCATTGCTTTGCGCCGAGTATCTGCTTCGCAATGCCGCACTGCCCAGTCCCCAGGCCCCCCGCACATTCCAGGGCGGACTGACCGAGGCCACCCGCACCGGATTGTTCAAAAATGTCTGGCATATCGACGTGCGCAGCCTGTATCCGTCAATCATCCTGGCCAGAAATTTTACTCCCGCCAGCGACAATCTGGCGCTGTTCCGGCATATTCTCGCCAATCTGCGGGATTTCCGGCTGGCTGCCAAGGATGCGCAGCGGCAGGCCGCACCCGCTGAAAAAGACCACTGGGGAGCACTGCAGAACAGTTTCAAAATCCTGATCAATTCATTCTATGGCTATCTGGGCTTTGCCCAAGGTACTTTTAACGATTATAATATGGCCGAGAAAGTCACTGCTCAAGGGCGGGAGATTTTGAGCAGTATGAAAGAACATCTGCAGAATATTGGTGCCCAGGTAATCGAAATGGATACCGATGGTATCTATTTCACTCCTCCCGCCGACTGTAGCAGCAGTGAAAGCATGGAACAGACCGTACAGTCCATTCTGCCCCCGGGCATTGAGGTTGAACTTGATGCCACTTATCCGGCGATGTACGCCTATAAAAGCAAAAATTACGCCCTTCTGGACGATGCCGGCACAGTGCATATCACCGGTGCCGCTCTGAAATCACGCGGCCTGGAGCCATTCCAACGCAATTATATGCGCGAACATCTGACTCTGCTGCTCACCGGTCGGCAACAGGAACTGCCGGCACTGCTGCAGCGATACACCACTGCCATCACCGAACGCCGCCTGCCTCTGGCAGACCTGGCCAAACGCGAGGTGCTCTCGGTCTCCCCCGAGACTTATGCCGATAAACTGGCCGCTGGAACTGGCAGGCGCAGTGCCGCCTACGAGCTGGTCCTGGCCAGTAACACGGAGTACCGCCAAGGCGATACAGTGCAGTTCTATGTCACCGGAAATAAAAAAAATGTCTCGGTGACTGAAAACAGCAAGCTGCTCTGCGACGGCGATGAACAGAACCGGGATGAGAATGTGCCCTACTACCTTGAGCGGCTGCAGCAGCTGGTCAAGAAATTCGAACCTGCCTGAGACGGGTTCGAAGTTTATTTTTTGTGCGGCCGGTGACGATATCACCGCACCGGAGGGGAATCCACCTCCTGCGCCATCACCGCAGCTGAGCTGTTTCAGGGCAGCATCCAGGCGGCCAAATCCGGTTCCGGTGCCCGTTTTGGCTCGTCGGCGAATTCGACCCGCAGCACGCTGCAGTGCCGGTCCGGCGGCATCTTTGGCAGTCCACTGACGTGCAGTTTTCCGCTCTGGGCAGAGTACTGGAAAGGGAATTCCTCGCCGCTGGCCAGCAGGCTGACTCTTATGACTGGGGTGCCGACCCGGACGGCAGTGGCTTCCCGTCCCGGCCAGCGGAAGATGCACCAGTAGCCGATATTCCCGCGCCTGGTCCAGGGCCCTTGTAAATTCAGGTCGACTTCACCGGGGGCCGATCCGCCAATCAGGGCGCAGCGGCGGGAATCATATATTGCCTCGCCATTGCGGGCCAGCCAGTCGCCCATGTCACGCAGCCGGTCGAGTTCCTCTTCCCGCAAGTGACCATCCGGTTGCGGACCTACGTTGAGCAGATAATTGCCTTCACCCTGGGCGGCAGAAATCAGATGCTGCAGCAATTGGGTGGAAGTTTTCCAGTTCGGGTTATGCCGGACATAGCCCCAGCCGCAGAAGTCGCCGATGCACATGCAGCTTTCCCAAGCCCGGCCCCGGGCTGAGCTGTGCACCACCTGCTCGGGAGTGTCGAAATCTTCAACCAGACCAGAGCGGTTGTTGATAATGATCTCAGGCTGCAGCTGACGGACCATCGCATTGAGCTCGTGCGCACGCCAAAAATTGATTTTCTCCTCTGCCGACATTTTCAGGGCCGCATCCCAGCCGCCATCGTATTCCAGCAGGTCGATTTTTCCGTAGTTGCTCATCAATTCCCGTACCTGTCCATGGACCTGCTGCAGCAGCGCCTGGTATGAGTCAGGGTATTTCTCGGGCTGGAAGTAGCCAGGATAACGCCAGTCAAGCAGCGAATAATACAGCCCGACCCGCAATCCGGCTTTACGGGCGGCGGTGACGTATTCCAGCACCAAATCACGCTTCGGACCGCGCTTGCTGCTGGTGAAGTCCGAGTGCTGGCTGTCGAACAGGCAGAAGCCATCGTGATGCCGGGTAGTCAGCACCACATAGCGCGCACCAGCCCGGCAGGCGGCTTCGACCCATTCTTCCGCACAGCGTGCCGAGGGGGAGAATTGATCTGCCAGAGGCGCGTAATCGCGCGGATGGATGCGTTCAGAGTACATGGTCCATTCGCCGCGCTGCAGCAGTGAATACAGCCCGTAGTGAATGTAAATTCCGAAGCGTGCCTGATGAAACCAGTTGATGCGTTCTTGATAATCCATAGCATTCTCTTGGGTTGTGGCCTGATAATACCGGCGGACAGTATAATATATTCCCCAACCGCAGGAAGGAAAGTCGCTGCCTGCAGTTCAGCCAAGGTGCCGGCCGTAATGGGGCTGTAGAGCAGATTTAAAGTGGCAGTGCCTGGGACGTATGAATAGAACAATGGAGACCGGCAAGCTGAAATCGCACCTCCCATTGTCCCATTATCTTATTGTCTCACCCATACGTCCCATGCTTTTCACTTAATGCACATTGCCAAGTCATTGCCAGAGTTCGAGCAATCGACTGGACAAAGAACTTTGCCTTTAAGTTAGGAGTATTGGTCCCATACGTCCCAGGCAATTCCCTGCTCCCCGTATCCTGCTCCGGCGGCTGCAGTATCAAAGAATCAGAAATAGTTCGCACTAATATCTAAGCATAACCGTAAATGCCTTTGCGACGAAACAGTTCGCAAAGGCGTTTTTTTTGTCTT
>JAAZIZ010000262.1 GCA_012800565.1 Lentisphaerota bacterium | reverse complement strand
TGGCCGGGTACCCGCTGACCGCCACCTACGAGCTGGCTGGCTTTGCCGGAGCGCTGATTGCGGCGCTTGCGCTGGCTGACACCCAGCGCAAGCGCGGGCATGTCGAGCTGGACTTATTCACCCGCAACTACTCGCCGGCTGCCAGAAGATACATCGGCGCCAGCAATATGTTCTTCTCGTTTCTGTTGATGCTGCTGATGAGCATTCAACTCGGCTACCGGGCTTATCGTCTGCTGGTCGCCGGCGAAGTCTCGGAATCATTGAAACTGCCCTACCCTGTCATTATGTTCGTTGCTGCAGGTGGACTGCTGCTGATGGCTTGTGCTTTCCTGACTGATTGCATCTATCTTCTCTGCCGCAAAGACCCCGATACCGAAGCCCTCACCAGCATCAGCAGAAAGGGCGTCACCAACAGCATTCGCACCGAACCGTAACCGCAGTGGCAAACTGCCTGCGGCTCCTTTTCCTGGTCAGCAAACGCAATAATGGAACTATGGATATCAACACCGTCATTGGCCTGACCGGCATCGCCGGTATGCTCTGCCTGATTCTCTTTTGTGGCATGTCGCCCGGAGTAGCTATGCTCCTGGCCGGCACCTGCGGCAGCCTCGCTCTGGTGCCGCCGGATTCATTCTCACAGCTGTTCACCGGAGTGATTGGGGCAGAAATCTGGAGCACATTCTCAAGCTACGGTCTGACCGTCATTCCGCTGTTCGTTCTCCTTGGCGAGATCATCTACCATGCCGGCTACAGCAACCGTCTTTTCCAGGCTTCCGAGGCCTGGCTGGGCGGCTGTCGGGGCGGCCTGGCCATGACTACGCTGCTTGCATCTGCAGGTTTCTCGGCGATCTGCGGCTCGAACACCGCCACCGCCGCCACCATGTGCTCAGTCGCTTTGGAACCTATGACCAAAGCCAAATACCACCCCCAGCTTAAGTGCGGCAGCATCGCGGTAGGTTCAACCCTGGGAGCTATAATCCCCCCCAGCATCGTGCTGGTAGTGTACGGCTTGTACACCGGCTCCAGCATCGGCAAGCTGTTCGCCGGCAGCGTAGTGCCCTCGGCCATCCTGGTCGGATCATTCCTGCTGACCGTGGCGGTACTCTGCCGCCTGCGCCCGGATTTCGCCCAACCTGGACCAAAGGCATCCTGGCGGAAACGCTTCGCTGTCCTGCCCAGCGTATTGGAAATCCTGGTGCTGTTTGCGGTGATTATGGGCGCGATGTTCTCCGGCATCGTGACCCCGACCGAGGCCGCCGGCTTCGGCACTTTCATCGGCATCCTCGGCTGCCTGCTGCGCCGGCGCTTGAGTTACGCTGATTTAAGAGCTGCGATGATCGCAACCTTGCATATCACCGGCATGGTATTTATGATCCTGGCCGGAGCAACCGTATTCGGGAAATTCCTCTCCCTGGCCCGTCTGCCCCAGCTGCTGGCCAGCAGCGTAGCCGGCAGTACACTCTCACCGACCATGATCATCCTCTTGATGGCCGGCTGTTATGTGCTGGGCGGATGCCTGATGGACGCCCTGGCTTTCCTGCTCATCACCCTGCCGCTTTTTATTCCTTTGATTGAGCGGATGGGGCTTGATCTGGTCTGGTTCGGGCAGGTAGTCTGCCTGCTTACCACCCTGGGAGCCATCACCCCGCCAGTCGGAGTATCAAGTTTTGTGGTCGCCAGCAGAAGCAAAGACAGCACAATCGGGCAGGTTTTCCAAGGCACGCTGTATTTTATGCCGGCCTACCTGCTGGTGTTCCTGATGCTGCTCTGGTTCCCCCAGCCAATGGTCAACTGGCTGGCCGGAATGGCAAAATAGTATAACCGGTCTTCTGTGGAGCAGGGCTAAAAGGGCAATGCATGGGACGTATGGGACGTATGTCCCATTGTCCCCTGCAATTACCCTATCCCCGCCCGCCGCTCTGCGGGTGACGCATTATAAAATACCCGGAATAGCGCAAACTTCCATTTGTTTGCCAAGCCAAACTTAAAATTGGCATTATAGTATAGTTTTTCCCTGTATTGGTCTATTTCCGGAGGTATTTTGTGAAAGTCCTGGTCGTTAATAGTGGCAGTTCCTCGTTGAAATTCACCTTGTACGATATGTCCAATGAGTCGGTCTTGGTGAAAGGTCTGGTTGAGCGCATTGGCCTTGACAATCCCCGCTTGATCTATCAGCGTCCGAAATTTGACAAATTGACCGTGGATTTGACTATTCGCAGCCACGGTGAGGCCTTGATGGCGGTTTGTGAAAAGCTGATCGACCCCCAGCATGGTGTTTTGCGCAGCATGGCAGAAGTCAAGGCCATTGGCCATCGAGTCCTGCATGGCGGCAAAACTTATACTGCTCCGATTGTCATCGACAATGCTGTCAAGGAGGGAATCAGAAAATATTTTGTTTTGGGGCCGCTGCACAACCCTGCCAACTTAGGTGGCATTGAGGCCTGCGAGCAGGTTTTTCCCGGAGTTCCCAACGTGGCGGTGTTCGACACTGCTTTCCATCAGACTATGGAGCCGAAGGCGTATATGTACGCTTTGCCCCGGAAGTACTATGAGCAATACGACGTACGCAAATATGGTTTTCACGGCACCAGCCACAAATATGTCTATTACCAAAGCTGCAAGTTCCTCGGCCTTGACCCCGCCCAGGCCAAAATCATCACCTGCCATTTGGGCAATGGCAGCAGTATCACCGCAGTCAAGGGAGGGAAAGTAGTTGACACCAGCATGGGCCTCACCCCTCTGATGGGGCTGGTCATGGGCACCCGTTGTGGTGACTTGGACCCGGCGGTAGTACCTTTCCTGATCCGCCAGACCGGTTGCACCGCCGAGGAAATTGATACGGTG
Organism: Lentisphaerota bacterium; assembly: GCA_012800565.1. Lineage (GTDB taxonomy): Bacteria > Verrucomicrobiota > Lentisphaeria > Oligosphaerales > Oligosphaeraceae > JAAZIZ01. The sequence goes on along the minus strand of JAAZIZ010000262.1, from coordinate 5,327 downwards.
ATGAACAAACAGAGCGGCTTCCTGGGGCTCTCAGGCCTCAGCAGCGATATGCGGGATATTGAATCCGCAGCCAGTAATGGCCATCAGCATGCCCAGGAAACATACGATATCTTCATTCACCGCCTGCTGCATTATATTGGCGCATACTACCTGCTTCTGGGCGGTGCCGATGCACTGGTCTTCACCGGCGGCATCGGCGAAAATGGGCAAAACACCCGTCGCATCATCACCGAGCATCTGGCACTCTTTGGCGCCAGTCTGGATGAAGAGGCAAATAAAATCCGTGGCAAGCAGATTGTCATAACCAAGCCGGGCAGCAAACTCACTGTGCTGGTCACCCCGACTGACGAAGAATTGATGATCGCCCGTGAGACTGTAGCACTGGTGCTGAAATAATACCCGACAAAAGTGAAAAAGGAAGACTGAAATGGCTGGTTTGATGCAGAAATTGTTCCCGAAAGCGGCAGCAGCTGGTTTGACTCTGATACTGCCGGAGGGACAGGACCCGCGGACGATGCAGGCGGCAAAAATCATCGCGGAAAAGAAAATCGCGAAAGTGAAAATCCTGGCCACTCCGGCGGAGGCCGCAACCGCAGCCGCAGGGCTGTCCTTCAAGGGCTTGGATGTGGAAATCATTGATCACCTGACTGCACCTGACTTCGAACATCTGGCCAATGTCCTCTACGAACGCCGCAAAGCCAAGGGCCTGACTGCTGAGCAGGCTCGGGAAATGACCAAGAGCCGCTTGTATTTTGCCAACCTGATGCTGAATCAGGGCATGGTCAGCGGACTGGTCGCCGGCTCCATCGCCTCCACTCCGGATATGTTGCGCAGCGCTTTCCATTGCGTCGGCACCGCGCCCGGCATCAAGACCGCCAGCAGCTGTTTCCTGATGGACCTGCAGCAACCTACCCCGGCCGGCGATGAGGCACTGATTTTCGCCGACTGCGGTGTGAATCCCAACCCCGCGGCCGAGGATCTGGTCGATATCGCCTTGGCCACCATCCGGACACACCAGAAATTGATCGGCACGCAGGCGAAGCTGGCTTTCCTCAGCTATTCGACCAAGGGCAGTGCCAAAGGTGAGCTGGTGGACAAGATGGCCCAGGCCGCAGCCTTGACTAAGGCCAAAATCGCGGAGCTGGGTATTGAGGCGCTGGTTGACGGTGAACTGCAGGCCGACGCGGCCCTGGTTCCCGCTGTGGCCAGTTCAAAGGCTCCGGACAGCCCCCTTAAGGGCCAGGCCAATATCCTGATTTTCCCTGACTTGAACTGCGGCAATATCTGTTACAAGATGACTCAGCGCCTGGCTGGAGCCGAGGCTTTCGGGCCCATCCTGCAGGGCGTGGCCAAGCCCGTCAATGACCTCTCCCGCGGCTGTTCCGTCGATGATATCGTCGGGGTAGCAGCCATCACTGCCTGTCAGGCGCTGTAAGCACAGGGCAGCAGTATAGCGGCAAAAAGCCGGCAAGCATTATGTTTGCCGGCTTTTTTATTATACTGGTCAAGGCGCAGTTCAGTGCTCTTTTTTGTTTTATGGTTTCTTATTCGGCCGCTTCCTGGTTGGCAGTGACACTCACGCTTTCCAGCTCAAAAACCGTAATCCCGGCAATACGGATCATTTCCCCGGTCGGCATTTGATTCGCCCAGATGCGGATTGAGCTGCTGCCGGGGGAGTCCGGCACCGTGAAATCCAGCGTCCTGGTCTGCCAGTCGGAACTCTCCTCCAGCTTGGAAGAATGATTCTTCCCATCAGCAGTCTTTACCCCCAGTACGACTTGCCGCGGAACATTGCTCTGCAGACGTGCAATGACCCGGTAGCGCTTCCCGGGAGTAAGCTTCAGGTTGCTGCCCAACAGCAGATTGCCGCTGCTGGCCTTAAAGCCGATAGCCAACGCCCCGGTAATCTCCGGATGCTCCAGGCGCTCATACATAACCTGACGACATTCTGCCGCCGGCAAATCCTTGTCCACGGGCGCCATGGCCAGGCTCCAGCCCTTAGGCAAAGCGGCCGCCTGAGAGCTGTCAGCGCTGCTGGCCAGAGACTGGAAATCACCGCCGGCGAGAAGATTCTCACCGAGTTCTTTCCAGATGACCTGGGGACGGACAATCACCTGACCATCCTCGTCCAACTCTTCCTCCTGCAGTTCACGCAACGACACCGAGTCCAGCCAGGCCGCCTTGCCGGCATTGGTCTTGCTGCTCCAGACGCGCAGAGTGACCTTGCCGGAATGCGATGGAGTCACAAAATCCACACTCAGGCGCTGCCAGTCTGGTTTATCTTCGGCCCGCACCTGATTACCTTTGCCGGCCCCATCCACCACCACCAGACGCAGATTCAGCGGCTCTTCGCCGCGGACCAGCGCCTGGGCCCGGTAACGCTTGCCCGCTTCCAGCTGTACATCCTGAGACAGAGACCAATTGCCGGAGACGCCCTGGTAGGCGATCTTCAAAGACTGAGTACCAGTCTGGAAATTCTCGCGATCATAACTGACATGCCCCTCGGCCGGGTCGATGACTTTTTCATTTGAGGAGCGCATGGAAAGCTGCCAGCCGCGGTGCAGCGGATTGTCCAGGGCGGCAATGCCCAATTCAGCATTGGACGACTGCTCGGGATTCAAGGCCAGCTCGGGGCCGATGACCCGGAATTGCCGCACCGGCAGGAGCTTTCCGGATAATTCCATCCAGCGCAGGCTCTGGTCCTGGCGCTGTACACAGAGATACAGCGCTTCGCCCCGCACGACTTGCCGGCCCAGCCATTCCAGGCTGGGCTGCGGCAGGTCCTCATCAGCAGCAAAACGTACTGCCGTTGGGAGGTAGATATCGCTGCCGCTGGCCGGCTGCAGACCATTGTCCAAGGCGATCGGATGTTCGACATTGATAAAACGGTTGCCCCGGATCAACTCACCTTGCCCTGGAGCCTGACCGGAGAGTGAGAATCCCACCCTGGCATTGACAATCAGGTTATTCATAAAGGTGTTTTCGTAGCCGCTGCGCACCACGAAGGCCTCATTGGGCATATCATAGACCACATTTCCGGCCCACATTGAGCGCCCGGCATTGCATTCAAAGCCAAAGCTCTCCGCCTTCGCCAAAGCCCGTCCATCGACCACGTTGTTCATCACCGAGGCAAAGTGCTCCTTGCCACCGGTCTTGATCTCAATGACTGAGCGCCAGCCGGAATTGGTGCAGATATTTCCCTGCACGATGGCACGGTTAGCTTTGAGATAAATCGCGGCGCCCGCCAGCCGGCGGTGCTTCTGGGTTTCGGTGTCAATCCATATTCCAGTCAACTCCTTGCCCTCGTCGTCAAGCAAAACCTGGCCAATCTCACCGGGGACAGGCTTGCCGCGGTTGACATCGCGCACAATATTGCCGATCACCGAGATATTATGCCCATAGATCAGAATACCTTGGATATAGGCGTCTTTCAGAGTGGCCCGCTGGCCGCCGCCCAGCAGCTGGTTGTCCTGCACGATGGCATTGGGCAAGTGGGTGGTGCAGCCATCAGCAATCTGCCCTGCCTTGCCCAGCATCATGCCACGGCGCCCGAAATTGCGGATAATATTGCCGCGGATCACGACGCCGCCGGGCATCGGACAATTCGCCATAATAGCCTCATCGCAGTTGACAAAAGTGCTGTCCGTGACCTTCAGCTCACCGAGTTCCAGATAACCGAAACCGATGGCTTTCTCAACACAGTCAAAGTAGCAATTGCTGACCTCAACCCTGACTACGTTTTTTTTCCCATCCAGCTTATGATAGCCATCAATGCCATTGAAGCCATATAATGCGATATTGCGCATCACCAGCACCGGCAGATTGCCGTCATCACTGGCGTGGTTCAAATTAATCAAGCTGGGGCGGTCTTCCGTCAAAAAGCCGCGGGTGCCCGTGGCGGAATGGTTGCGGAGGACTCCGGCTTTGCCGATTCCCTCCAGCAGCAGCAGCCCGGCCTGATGCCGGATCAAGGTGGGCAAGGAGCCCACAAGCTCAGCACCATTGGTGAAAATAATGGTCCGGTCCTGGTCGATGACCAAGGGTTCTGTCAGCTGGTGGCTGCCAGGCAGAAGAGTGACCAGCGAATGCTCGGACAACGCCGCCGCGACATCCTGGCCGGGACTAAGGCTGACGGAAGCAGATAATTGCTGCCAGAAAAGCAAACTGCAGAAAGTCAGGAGAAATTTGCGCATAATGTGTTTCCTGTTTTGGAGGTCAGTATATCAATTGGTAACCAGGGCATAAGTCGACCAGGTCTCCGGAGTGACTTGCGAGGCACTCAGGCTCGAGGTATGACCATCGACATAAAAGACGTTCGCCCGCCCGCTGTGCCGCATATGCAAAGTCCGGATGCCTCCGATGCCCAGGCCGCGCGGATTAATGTCGGACGGGGCACGGGTGATAATGTAATTTGCCTGATAGACGTCCCGGGTGTGAATACTGTCCCCGCCCAGTGGGGCGTGGGTGGCAATCCGGCTGCTCATCAGGGTACGGGAAAGATTATAATAACTATCGGGGGCGTACGCACCTCGCACGCCCAGCTCGGGCAGTCCTCTTTGGATTCCGTAACTGGTATTCCAACTGTCATTAGTGCGCCGATACAAGGGACAGAGCAGCATATTGTAACCCAAAGTGCCTGCCCCCAGATAATTGTAGATGTGCAGAATCCGCCCCCAGGAGTAATTTTTGCTGCCATAAGGATTCAGCGGCGCAGGGAACATTTCGTCGTAGTCGTCCGCATACAGGGACAATGATATCACCGCACTGCGCATATTCGAAGCACATTTGGTAGCCTGGGCCTTCTCCCGGGCCTTGCTCAAGGCCGGCAGCAGCATTGAGGCAAGCACTGCAATGATGGCAATCACTACCAGCAACTCTATCAAAGTAAATCTTTTCGTCATTTCATCTGCTCCTTAATGCAGCAAAAAGCCGGCAGGGTTTCCCAACAGGGTAATGGGGAAGATTTGCCCCCCAGATAACCGCTAATTGCCAAAGTTGATAATATTTAACGCACGGGCGATGGTAAAAATTGGTAATACATGGGACGTATGGAACGTAGAGGACGTATGGGACGTATGAATTAATGGGACAATGGGACCGGCAGGCGGCGTATGAATTAATGGGACGTATGGGACGTAGAGGACGTATGAGACGTATGGAGGAGATAATGGGACAATAGGACAATGGGATGGGCGATTTTAGCCTACCGGTCCCATTGTCCCATTGTCCCATTATTCCATTATTCCATTATTCCATTATTCCATTATTCCATTATTCCATTATTCCATTATTCCATTATTCCATTATTCCATTATTCCATTATTCCA
>JAAZIZ010000014.1 GCA_012800565.1 Lentisphaerota bacterium | reverse complement strand
TGCCCAAATGGGCCACGTAGCCACTAAATCAGGCAAGGTACTGCGTGTTTATCCGGTTTCCCGGGGAAGTTGGGTTAGGGAAAGTCACTGGTCAAATTTGCTTCTCTGATACCAGCCCGATACATCGCCTGAGTGACCTCAGGGAGTCAGAACAAAAAAAGCCTGGAGATATACTTACAGCAACCAGAACAAGTTCAGCAGCACTGTCCCAGGGTATCACTTCTTCAGGCATTCATCCAGGAATTTGAATCCGGCTTCGAGTGCTTCCGGGGTGGGCTGGTGTCCGGTTGCATGGTTGAAGATACGCGATTTGGCATGCAGATATTTCCGGCTGTCTTCATTGTCATACTGTCCTGCCAGGAGCATAAACGGCTTGTCACCGATTTCCAGCAGCTGGCTGTGGTCCATACCGGCGGCAATCAGCTGTTCTACCTTGCTGCCCCAGTACCAGATATCGCGCCAGTTGGTCTGGTCCCAGCCGATGCCGAAATCACTGGCCAGGATGGCCTTGATACGCTGGTCCAGGCAGCCGGTATAGAAAGCTATTTTCCCGCCCAGGGAATGTCCGCAGATGCCAATGTTATCTGCCTGGCAGCGCGGATCAGCGGCGAGGACATCGATGATCAGTTTGGTGTCAGCGATCAGTTTGCCGATACCGGTCCACTGGGGATGGTCATGCAGGAGTGCTTCCGCAGCCAGCCTCCAGCGTTCGAAGTCCTGTCGCGGGCGTTCGCTGTCGATATAGGTCAGGTGATATGATTCGGCGGTGGCCACCACATAGCCTCGGCGAACCAGATGCAGGGCCCGGCTTCTTTTCTCGTCCAGCTTCTCTTTGGTTTGCAGATCATAGCCTGCTTCGACATCGGGGTAATAGAACGGCACCACTACTGCCGGACAGGGGAAACTGACGCCTTTGGGCAACATCAGCAGCAGCTTCTGCTGCCGGCCGCCAGGCGCATTGGCCTGCAGATACAGCTCGCCATCGAAATCCGCAGTGCTGAATTTTTCCTGCAAGGTCAAGTTTTTGGCGAATTCATAATTGGTGGGCTGTCCGATTGCCGCCAGCCATTTCTGCTGCCATGGTGTGCTCATTTTTCCTCGTTGTTTTTACGCCAGAATTTCGTCCAGGGCGCCCTGCCCTGATTCCAAAGCTGATTCAGCAAAGTGAATTCTCTGGGGGTATCCATGCACTGCCAGAATCCTTCGTGATAGAAAGCCCGCACATCGTGGTTAGCGACGGCAGACACCAGCGGACCGCTCTCCAGAAACTCATCCCGCTCGGTGGAGATGTATTTCTCGATAAATTCCCGCCGCATGACCATAAATCCTCCGTTGATATATCCTTGCGGCTTGCTCGGTTTCTCATCGAAGCGGGTGACCACCCCGTCCTGGACCAGCATTTCTCCGAAACGCGCTGCGGGGTGCACCGCAGTAATAGTGGCCAAGGCGCGGTGACGACGGTGTTCCTGCAAGCAGGCCCTGATATCGACATCACTGACTCCGTCACCATAAGTCAGGAAGAAATCCTGGTCTGCGGGCGAGAGATATTTCGCGGCCCGGGCGATCCGCCCGGCGGTTTTGGTCTCCAGACCGGTTGCAGCCAGCGTGACCTGCCAGTCCGCCTCGGCGACATCATCGTGGAAATCAATCTGGGGATCGTGCCCGAGAGTGATGGTGGCATCCGAGACCCGGAGATGATAATTGACGAAGAAGTCGATAAAGGCCTCGCGCTTGTAGCCCAGACAGAGGATAAAGCGCCGGACTCCGAAGGCGGCGTAGGTGCGCATAATATGCCAGATGATGGGCTGCTCGCCGATCTGCACCATCGGCTTGGGCAGCAGCTCGGTGACTTCCTGCAGCCGCGTGCCTTTGCCGCCGCATAAGATCATCACCGGCGGCATTTGCGGTTTTTCGGATGAGGGCATGGTATCTTCCTATGCTTCTGATTTAGTAATTACTGTCAACACCGGCGCAACCAGGCGCAGCCGGGACAATCCGACAGGCGCACTGTCTGGCCGGAAATCTCGGCCGCTCCGGCCAGCACTTCCCATCTGGCGACCGGGATATCAAGCTTGGCCTCTTCCTGCTGGCAGCCTTTTTCCCGGAACAGCAGCAGGTATCCGCCATCGGCCAGGAAGCCGCTGATGGCCTTCCCGTCCGGCTCCTGCCCAATAGGAGTGATTTGCCCCGCGAAGATGGCGGGACGATGCTGGCGGTAAATTTCCAGCATGGCCTTGAATTCACTGCGGGTTTTGCGGTCAGCCAATGAAGGGGCGAACCAGAGCAGCGGATTGGCGAACATGGCCAGCAGCAGCCAGTACTGCAGCGGGTACTCCCGCGGGTCGCCATGCGGGTAGTTGGCATAAAACTCCTCGTTGACATCGCCGGGGTTGGGAATCTCAACCTGGAGACTCTGCAGACGCATCCAGTGCGAGAGCTGCCAAAGGCTCTTCAGCAATTTTTCCGGGTGGTATCCGCGGCCCCATTTATGGCAGACGTAACGGTTCTCCAAAAAGATGTTGCCATATTCCAGGAACAGGAAATACCCCGGGCGCTGGCCATTGGTGGTATCCAGGTTGCAATAGATCGCGCCTGAGGATTTTTCCCGGACGGTGCGCAGGATGGTTTCCAAGTTGCGTTCCGCCTCGTGGGTGCGGGTCAGCACACCGTCGATCTTGAACAAATCGATACCGTAACGCTGATAAAAATCCAGCAGAATGCCGCTGAATTCCTGGTAATCGCGGTATTCCTGGTTGCTGGATGGAGCGAACCACAAGGCCGGCCGGACCCCGACTTCGCGGGCGACAGCCAGCACCTTATCCAGCGTCCCTCCCAGGCGCTGCTGGGAGACTCTCCAGAACTGCTCGCCAAGCCGATGATTGTGCCGGGTCAGCATACCCAGGCTGTTGCCTTCCTGCCAGGAATCGTCAATCTGATAATAATCCGCGCCGCAGTCTGCTGTCGCCCGGAATTCCTGCTGCAGGAACTCCTCGCTGATCAGGCTGGGGAATTTTCCGCAGCCCCAGGGGTTGACCACGCTGCCGCAATGCCGCTCCGAGAGTGGGAAGCGCCGGGCCAGGTATTCGCGCAGCAGCCGGGCGCGGTCGCTGCCGGCGGCAAACACTCCCAGGGCATGGCGATAGCCAGTCATGGTCTGGGGACGTACTTCCCAGGGGGGGATGCCCCAGCTGCAGGACAACAGTTCCTGCCCCTCGCGGCGAAAATCATAAGGTTCATAATCGCGGCGCTCAGCGCTCGGCGGGGCTTCCTGCAAATAGAACAGCCCGTGCCCGTCACTGCCCTGAGCGAAGCAGAGATTGCCATTCATCTCAGTTTCGGAGCTGATGTCCTTGCGCTGTACCAATTCATCGTAGTAATCCGTGCGGGCGGTGAAAGCTACGCATTCAGTGACCTGCAGGTCCGCAGCCAGGATCACGGAATCGGCGCAGCTTTCCAGCTGCCTGATATCATGGCGAGTAGAATTGCCGAAACCGCCGCGCGAAAGCTCCGGGCGGCAGCTCCAATAGCAGTTCGGCATCACTTGCGAATGCAGCGAATTGCGCAGGCCATGCACCGCCAGGCCAGGGTAAACAAAGAACTCGCGCTGGAACAGCAGCTGCTGCCCCGGATCATAAATCTCCAGGACGACACGGAGGTGCGGGGAATCAAACAGAGTCCCTTCGTCCACGGTGGCAGTCACCGCGCGGACCTGCCAGCTGAGATTCTCGCGGTTGGGCCGTGCCAGGCCGACAAAATAGAAATCAGGCTCAATTTTCTCTGCAGAGGCGTATTCCCGCCCGGCTGCATCCTGCAGTGACACCGTGCGGGGGACTTGGTCCAGCAGTGAGATTTCGCGCCGGAAAGCTGCATTGCCGAGCACCAGCCGGTCCGGGCTGTATTCCGCGTAGGCGTCCTGAAATTGCCAGTGCATAATTGATTCCTTACATTTACATTATTGGTTACTGGAGCCAGTGGTCCCTCCTCCCCGCATAAGATAATTGCCGGCGGGCAAAAAACAATCCCGCCGGCGTTTATTGGGGCAAGTATTGCTGGCGATGGGCGGTGGCCTGGGCATAATAATCATCCCAAGGCATAATCTCGAATTCCCGGATGATCTCAAGTGCACTGCGCTCGGGCATTTCCGAGCTGAGCTGCACCACGCCCAGCTTGCCGGGCTCAATGATGCTCACCCCGCGGCCGTATTTGCTCTTGGCGGCCTTCAGCTTCTGCCAATTCCGATCCAGGTGGACAATGACATAATCAAGGTTGATTTCCGCACTCACGTAGTGGAAATAATTGGTAGAGCGGGCGATCAATTCTCCCAACGGGCTGATGATGGTGCATTCACCCCTGGCCACGCACCCCACGAAGTAGCTCTGGCAATGATAGGCCCAGTAATTCTGCATCAGTCCGCCATGATACATCGAAGAGAACAGCAGCAGCTGCGGCCGGACGGCCGCGTAACGCTCGCAGAGTTCCTGATAATTCAAGTCGAAGCAGATCACCATACCGACTGTGCCCAGCTCAGTAGCCACGGCGCAGATGTCCTTCCCCGGCAGAATATTCTGGGCATAAGTCTCATCCGGAACAGGATAATTTTTGTCATAGATGCCGGCCACCTGGCCCTGCCGGTCCAGCAGATAGGTGGAATTGCGACGGCTGCCGTCATCCAGGCAGCGCACCGCCGAATAGGCGATCCAGCAGTTGTTGGCGCGGGCGTGGTTGCGATGGAAATCCAGCATCTGCTCGCCCCGGAAATGGTAGTACTCCAGGCGTTCGGGAGTACTCAGGGCCGGGAACCGGTCTGAGCATTCCGGCAGTACAATCAGGTCAGGGCAATGTCCCTGCAGCTGCGCATACTGCTCCTGCCAGAATTTCTGCATAAACTCCACTGCGGCTGCACCGGTCAGGGATTCTGCCGTGGGTGCCGGTCCGAGCACTGAGACCATAATCCGTTTTGCCATAAACCTCCGCCTGCTGATTTTCCCGCCGATAAAATTCCGGCGGCTGGGTTGGGTTATAATTCCAGTCTGTATGACCCCGGCGCAGCAAAAATATCGCCGTCGGCATTCAGGCTCAGGCCGGGGATATCAAGCACCGGGATGCACTTGTCTCCCGGGGGTACAATCCGGGCGCTGGTGTTGCAGGGCAGCGAGAACTCCCAAATCAGGCGATTGCCTTGGCGCCACCAGTGCGAGGTGACTTTCCCGTACAGAGTCTCGTACTCCACCGACGCCTCATCCAGAGACTGCCCCGGCTCCGGTGCCAGCAGGAGCTGTTTGCCGCCGCGCTGGCTGAGGCCGTTCTGCATCCGGAGGCCACCGATATTCTGGAAGAACCACTCGGCGACTGCACCATAGGCATAGTGGTTGAAGGAGTTCATGCCGACATTGCCGAAACCGTCTGCTTCCGTCCAGCTGTTCCAGCGTTCCCAGCAGGTCGTCGCGCCTTGGGTAACCGGGTAGAGCCAGCCTGGGTAGGTAGTCTGCTCCAGCAGCGCGTATGCGAGACCAGTCTGACCCAAAGAGCTGAGAACCGGTAACAGCAGCGGCGTGCCTACGAAGCCGGTACTCAGATGCAGTTTCCTCGTCTCCCGGATATCCTGGAGCAGGAAATTCACGGTATTGGCGTAGGCGTTTTCCGGCACCAGCCGGAAATGCAAAGCCAGCAGAGCCGCAGTCTGAGTGCGCTCAAGCAACTCGCCTTCGGGACTGAAAAAATTCTCGCCGAAGCATTTGCGCACCTGCTCGTACTTGCGTTGATGCTCCAGGCAGTCCTGCTCCCGGCCGAGAACTTGATAAATCTCAGCCAGTAATTTGTGCATACCAGCCAGGTAGGCGGTCGAGATCAGCTCCTCGCTGGTCGGGGCATCCAGATTCAGCCAGTCGCCATAGCGGGCATTCTTGACCAGCAGACTGCCCCCCGCCGCTTCGACCTGAACCTCCAGCCAGCGGGACATATTTTCACAGTAGCGTTGCAGCACCTCGGTGTCGCCGTACTTCTGGTACATTATCCAAGGCACAATCAGTCCGGCATCCGACCAGGCGGTCGCGCCTGGGGTATGACCGCGCTGATAGGGATTCGGCGCGATGGCCGGGAAGTGCCCCTGGCTCTGATTGGCGTTCAAGTCACGCAGCCATTTGCGGTAGAATTCGGGGCAGAAGAAGTTGAAAGTCGCGGTATTGGCAAAAACCTGGGTGTCACCGGTCCAGCCGTAGCGCTCATCACGCTGGGGACAATCTGTAGGCACATCCAGGAAATTGCCTTTCTGCCCCCAGACGATATTATGGTAGAGCTGATTAAGCAACGGGTTGGAGCACTGGAAATGCCCGCTTACCGGCAGGTCCGAGTAGATTACCCGGGCGCAGAGCATCTCGTCAGTAAGTTCACCCGGCCAGCCGCTGATCTCCAGATAACGGAAACCGAAGAAAGTGAACAGCGGCTCGTAGACTTCTTCCGGATTGCCACCGGTCACATACACCGTCTCGGCTGCGGCACTGCGCAGATTCTCGGTATATACCGAGCCATCCGGATTGAGCATCTCGCCATGGCGGATATGGATCAGCGTCCCCGGCAGGGTGTTTTTCAGGTGCAGCCGTTCCCGTCCGGTCAGGTTCTGGCCGAAATCAACCACATAATTGCCATTGGCGCGACGCGTGATGGAGCGCGGCGGCAATTCCTCCCGCACCCGCACCGGGGCACCGTCCTGCCAGTCAATCTGCAACTGGTGTTCTTCCACGTGCACCGGAGAGACAGACCAGGCGACCTTGGCACCAGTCTTCCAGGCCGGATTTTCCCGCCAGTATTCACAGTGCTCTCCCTGGTAGATATCGCTGTAGCGGATGACCCGCTGCTGCAGCTGTTCCCAGCTCCCATCAGTGATCACGGTGTGCGTGCTGCCGTCCGCACAGGTGACCTGCAGTTGGGCCAGCAACGCCGGATGGCCGCCATAAGTCACATCGCCCTGATACCAGTGCCGGGCGATATGTCCGCAGTACCAGCCCTCGCCCAGCTGCACCGCCAGGCAGTTCTCGCCGGCCTGGAGAAGCTCCGTCACATCATAGGCCTGATACTGAACCCGGGTGTAATAATCCGTCCAGCCCGGGGTGAAGACTGCATCGCCGACCTTTTCGCCGTTCAGATACGCTTCATACAACCCCAGACTGGTGATATACAGACGCGCTGACTGGATCGGCTGCGGCAGGTTGAACTGCCGGCGCATGCGCTGCACCGGACGAAGGTTGGCCTGGCCGGTGTAGCCGGCAATCCACTGCGCCTGCCAGGCACCACCCAGGAAGCCGGTCTCGAACCATGCTTCCTCCTGGCTCCAATCGCTTTCCCTGCCCTGCTCATCGCGCACTTTCACCCGCCAGTGGTAGCGGCTGTGGGCACACAGTGCCGTCCCTGCATAGACGATCTGAATTGATTCACCTGATTCCACCCAGCCGCTGTCCCAGCAGCACTCACCTGATGGCCCCTCAACCTGCAGGCGCCGGGCGCTCTGAGCCAGGCTGTCGCCCCGCAGCTTATAAAAGAAGCGCGGCTGAGGCTCATCCATGCCCAGGGGATTTATCTTGTATTCTGTACGCAGACCATAAATTTCCAGCATTATTCTTTCCCTTGGGGAGGCCACCCCGGGAAAGATATCACGCTACCCGGGACGGTATTGATAATTGTCCCGCCGGCTATCCCCCGGCGGGAGACGAAGTTCAGCGCCGGCCCAAGTCCCGCAAGGTATCCAGCACCACATCGGGCCGGTTGCTGATAATCCCAGTGGCCCCCTGGGCCAGGATGATACGATTGCAGGTGTCGGTATCCGAATAGAAAGCATTGGTGCGCAGCTTCAATTCGCGGCAGAGACGGTAGCATTCCGGGCCGCTGTGCTCCACTACCGGCTGCACAAAACGGCAGCCGAGTTTTTTGCACTGATGCAGGCTTTCTTCTGAGCCGCGCTGAGTCCAGGGCGGGGTGAAGCATATTTCCACCTTGGCATCAAGCTTGCGCACGAACTCCACATCCGCCAGCGAGGCCAGGGTAAGATATCCCTGGTCATACATATTGAACAGTTTGTAAAGCCGGCAAATCTCCCGCAGCGCCTCGGGCGCGGCATAGACCTGGATATTCATACCCACCTGACCGTGAAACTCTTTCAGTACGTCCTCAAAGGTGGGGATAGGCATATTCGCGTAGCTGGGAGTATTCTGCCGCCGCCCGCTCTGGGCATCGGCACCGAAAGAATAATAAGAGAAATTGCCGCAACGCAGCTGCTCAAGGGTAAAATCTTCGGGCTTCCCGTCAAGGTCCGAGGTACGGTTCAGGGTCTTGTCGTGCAGTACCACCGGAATGCCATCCTTGCTGACCCGTAAATCGAATTCCAGCATGTCTGCACCCTGCATCACAGCCTTGTGAAAAGCCAGGAGGGTATTTTCCGGGAAACAGCCTGAAGCACCGCGATGCGCAGTCACAATGACATGCTCCCAATTTTCATGCAACGCGGTGAGACCCACAAACTTCTTAACTGCCATAATAGTGCTCCAAGAACAATGTACTGTCGAAAGCAAACAAGGAATACCTTTCTGACCCGCATTTTGCGGCACTGTTTCGCAGACCATAAAATAACCCAAAAAAGCAGCCGCGCAAGCCAGCTCCGAGGCAATTCCGATAAAGAATGAAAAAAGCCCCTGCAACGACTAAAAGACAGTCTTTGCCGGGGCGGCGCAACAGAATTTTAGT
>JAAZIZ010000261.1 GCA_012800565.1 Lentisphaerota bacterium | reverse complement strand
TCAGCGACTCCCCGGCGATAGGCCAGTATGCCCGGCTGGTAACTGCCAACAGCGGGCAGGACCAGCCCGAAGACATCGCTGAATACCAGCAGCACGGTGGTTTCCAGGCCTTGCAGCGGGTCGCCCGGATGCCACCTGAGCAGGTGCTGCAGATTCTTGAAGCCGCACAGTTGCGGGGCCGCGGCGGCGGCGGTTTCCCGACCGGCCAGAAATGGCGCCTGGCCTTTTCCGCCAAGCGCCATCCCAAGGTAGTTATTTGCAATGCCGATGAGGGCGATCCCGGGGCTTTTATGGACCGGATGCTGCTGGAGTCTTATCCCTGCCGGGTACTGGAGGGGATACTGATCGCCGCCTGTGTCCTGCAGGCAAAACATGCCATCATTTACATCCGTGACGAATATGCCCAGGCGGTGGGCATACTGCAGCGCATTCTCAATAAACTGCAGCAGACACCGTTTTACCGCCTGCCTGGGGAGGATTTCCAGCTCCACATCTTCAAGGGCGCAGGCGCTTTTGTCTGCGGGGAGGAGACAGCGTTGCTGGAGTCTCTGCAGGGCCAGCGCGGCATCCCCCGGCGGCGTCCTCCCTTCCCCGTCAGTGAGGGTCTGCATGGTCTGCCCACCCTGATCAACAATGTCGAGACCTTTGCCTGCATACCGATCATCCTGCAGGATGATGGTGAGTTATTCCGCAGCTACGGTACTGCCAGCAGCAAGGGCACCAAGGCTTTCGCCCTGGCCGGCAAGGTCCGGCAAGGCGGGCTGATTGAAGTGCCTATCGGCATCAGCATCGCTGAAATCGTGGAAAAATACGGCGGCGGTGCGGAAGCAGGCCATACTGTCAAAGCAGTGATGATCGGCGGTCCCTCCGGCGGCTGCATCCCGTACCGGAATTTCTCTCTGCCGGTGGATTACGAAACCCTGCAGCAGCATGGTGCCATGATGGGCTCCGGCGGTCTGGTGGTGCTGGATGAACGCGACTGTCTGGTCGATCTCTCGCTCTACTTCCTGCGCTTCCTGAAAGATGAATCCTGCGGCAAATGCGTATTCTGCCGGGAAGGCCTGCAGCGCCTTTGCGCTTTGCTGGAGGAGTTGACCCGGGCCGGCAGTAAGGCTCCCGAACTGTTGATTGAGATTGACACCTTGGCCCGGCACATCAAGCAGGGCGCACTCTGTGCGCTGGGACAGACTGCACCCAATATGGTACTGAGTGCCATGCACGCTTTCCGAGCGGAATTTGAAGAACACTTGCAGGGACATTGTCCAGCCGGAAAATGCCGTGAGCTGACGGAATTCCAGGTCGGAGAAGACTGCACTGGCTGCAGCAAATGCGCCCAATCCTGCGCAGCGAAAGCCATCGTCTGCGTACCCCTTGAATCAGCCCGCATCGACCAGAGCAAATGCGTCAAATGCGGCGTCTGCCGCTCCATCTGCCCCCGGAATGCGATACGCAATGTCCTGGCCGGAGCACCTGCGGCAGCCGAACAGGAACTGCCTTTCCCGGTGTTTCAACCCTGCACCGTATCACCTGAGTACATTGCCGTGGACGGACAGGAATATCCGTTCCGGGAAGGCTGGCGGCTGCTGGACTATGCGCAAGAACAGCACTGGGAAATCCCGACTCTGTGTCACCTTGAGGAAAAGAAAGGCAGTGCGCATTGCTTGGTCTGCGCAGCTTGGGACGCATCCATCGGACGCTTTGTGCCCTCCTGTGAGCAATTGGTTCAGCCCGGGCACGTTTATGAACTGCAGGGCGAGCATGTGCGTGCATTCCGGCGCGAAGCGCTTGCACTGATGCTGCGCCGGCACGACTTTCGCTGCGGCACCTGCACCGCCAAAGGCGACTGCCGCTTTTTTACCCTGATTCGCGCTTATGGTGCCAAAAAAGCAAAAAATTCGGAGCAGTGCTTCCCGGCCCGGGTGGAATCACGGTACCTCACCTTCGAGTCCGGCAAATGCATCCTCTGCCATCGCTGCACCACTCTGGCGGGGGATTATCTCAGCATGCACCACCGCTCCGAGGCGGCCTGCGTCTCACCGGCTCCGGGGTCCTGGGATGACATCCCGGCGGAGCTCTGCCGCCGTCTGGCCGCGTCCTGTCCCTGCGGTGCGCTGCATTTTACCGAATAGCCACCCCAAGCGGAGGGCAGCCCTCTGCTATCAGCCCTGACCAGAATCTGCAATGTCTGCCCGCATCACCATAATTCTCTGTGCTCTGGCCGGCCTCGCCTGCCTGGGGCTGTTTTTCCAGTACCGGGCTCAGCCTGAGGAAGACAACATTTCCGCGCTGCCCTCGCCGCCTGCACAGACCGCCCCGCTGCTGCTGGATACTGCGCCCTTAGGGGAACTAAGCGTCAGCGAAGATGGGCTTCTGGCAGGCAACAGCCGCGGGGAGGTGCTGTTTTTCCCCGGCGGCGGACAGAATGCTGCGCCGGTAATCAGGAAAATCAGTGACAGCGCCATCACTGCGCCGGTTCTTGAGCAACAGGGGACCTATTATGTCGGCGACGAAAGCGGTGTCTTCCTGGCCTGCAGTGCTGCCGGCCAGACCAAGTGGTCGTATGCCACCGGCGGCCGCATCGCGGGCGGAGCAATCCACAGCCGCGGTATTATCTATGTAGGTTCATACGACCAGGTGCTGTACGCATTCGAGGCTGCTTCCGGCAAGCTGCAATTCAAGTATGAATGTGGTGACAGCATCAACGGCACTCCGGCGCTGTCCGAAACGCAGCAGGCCCTGTATCTCGGCAGCTGCGACGGCATTTTCCGCAAGATCGCCCTGCCCTCCGGCGATTTGTCTGCCAGCATTGATTTGTCCTCACCGCTGCCGGCCAGTCCGCTGCTGTCAGCGGAAATACTGTATGTGCTCAGCCATCAGGGCGAGCTGCTGGCCTTGCGGGCCGCCGATCTAAGCGTGATTTACCGCGTGCAGACTCCCGACAATTACCTTTCTTCACCTTATGCCGATGGAGAATTCCTCTTCCTGACCACGTCTGACGGTGCCATCCAGGTCCATGCCCGGGACAGCGGCAAGCGCCTGGACGCGCTTGAGACCAGCGAGGAAATGACACCGCTGCAGACCGCCTGCAACGGCAGATATTTTGCCCTCTCGGCCCGGGGAAAATTGTTCTCATATCGCCGGCATGACCATGCCTGGCAACGGGAGCTGCTGGCCGATTTCAAGAGCGATTTCCGGCAGAGCTGCTGCCTGGCCGGTGACACACTCTATGCCGCTGACAGCAGCGGCGGACTCTTTTACTGCAGGATCGCAAAATGATACTGGCATTGAAAAATATCAGCAAGAAATTCGTCTGCGCCGGTGAGACAATCGTTCTGTTCGAGCATTTCTCCCTGACGCTGCGGCCTGGGGAGGCAAAGGTCCTCCTCGGTCCCTCCGGCAGTGGCAAGACCACCCTGCTGCGCATCATCGCCGGGCTGGAGAAGCCCGATTCCGGGGAAGTGCTCTTCGACGGGCAGGACCGCTTCCATGGCGATCAACAGCAACAGCAGGAATTCCGTCATCGCCAGATCGGTTTCTCCGACCAGTTCGCGCATCTGCTGCCGCAGCTTACCGCGCTGGAGAACGTGCTGCTGCCGGCCTTGGGTCTGAAGCAGGATTTCAGCTCTCGGGGGCGGGCGTTGCTGCAGCAGTTCGGGCTGGAAAACCGGGCAGATTTCTTCCCGCAGCAGCTCTCCGGTGGTGAACGCCAGCGGGTGGCACTGGCCCGAGCCATGCTGCTGCAGCCTCCGCTGCTCCTGCTGGATGAGCCCACCGCCTCCCTGGATGCCGGGCGCAGCCGTGCGTTGCTGGCCCTGGTCCAAGCCTTGAACCGGCAGCAGCAGGTCTCGGTGCTGCTGGCCAGTCATGACCCGACGGTGCTGGAGTTCTTCCCGGATACCGTCACCCTGCAGCAGGAGAACGACCGGAAATGAATTTCTGCCGTTTATTCCTGCGGGACCTGCGCCACTACGTCTGGCATTTCGCGGCTCTGAGCGCCAGCGCGGGACTGGTCTGCGCGATTTTGACCAGCGCACTGCTGATCGGCAGCAGCGTGCGCGGAACTCTGCAGGATAACCTGGAGCAGAACACCAGCTTTGTCAAAACCCTGCTGCGCTTCCCGGTGCCGATTCAGACTGCGCTGCCGGACGGCCTGCTGCATACTGCCGGCGTAGTCGCTGACAGCAGCAAAGCCGAACTCTATGCTTTTCCCGACGACCAGAGCATCAAGGGACGGGAAGCATATTGCAGCCCAGCCCTGGCAGAGATTCTGGGCCTGCAGCCTGGCGACTTGCTGACCGTGCGGGTACAGAGCATCGCCGACATCAACAGCGAGAGCCTGGCCGGCCGGCCACCGCAGCTCAAGCAGCTGCAGTTCATCTACCGCGGAGAGTGGCCCGATCCGCGGGCAGGGGTCAATTTTACCAATCCGCAGCTGCGCGCCTGCAATCTGTTTGTCAATCACTCTTTCCTGGCTCATGCGTTAGGTGTGCCTGAGGGCTCCATCAACCAGGTCTGGTCACAGGCTGAAGCCAGCCGGGTGCAGCTGCCCGATGCGGCCCTCTGGGAATTGTCACAGCTGTATTTCGATTCCTGGGAGGGCCGCCCGGTCTTGAAATCGCGTGCGTTCTTTCTGCCGGAAGGAATACAGACTGCCTGCCCCCAAGCCGATCCAGGGCTCAGCCTCTTCGTCGAATCATTCAGCGCCGGAGACAGCAGCAAGGAATACTTTTTTGCTGCCGCGTTTGCCGGCGATATCTTCCCGGTACCTGAAAATCATGCTGTCATAGGTGGTTCCGCCGCCATTGCCCCGGGCAGCAGCGGGGTGCTGACCAGTTTCCGCCTTGAGGGGCTGCGCACCGTCAAGCGCCAGACCCATCGCTTTCCGCAGGTCTCCAGCGCCGACGACCGCAAGGTCAGCGCCGCCCTGACCCCGGAAATCCCCGGCCTGACCGATGCCCGGGACTGCTCCCGCTGGGATGCCGGACTGCCTATCGACTTGAGCAAAATCACCCCCGCCCGGCGGCAATACTGGGAAACCTACCGCAGCAAACCTGAGTTATATCTTAATTACGAACAGGCTCAGCAACTGCTGGCACCGGGAAAATGCACCACCCTGATTTTCCCTCAGGGTGCGGATACTGAAATTATCCGGGCCGGCATACTGGACTGGCTGCGGCAGGAGGGGCAGCTCTTCCAAAGCCAGGCGGTCAGTGACATCCTGCAGCAGAATATCGCTGAAGGGGTGCACTTCGCACCGCTGTTCCTGGGCTTGAGCCTGGTCATCATCATCGCCGCGCTGCTGGTCCTGGCCATGCTCCTGAAACTGCATCTGCTCAGCAGAAGCCAGGAATTCGCGCTCCTGGGGCAATTCACCGCCTGCCCGGTAACCCTGCGCCGGTTCCATCTGGGAGAGCTGTTCGCAGTCATTCTGCCCGGCCTGGGTGCCGGCCTGCTGCTGGGGACTATAATCTGCCGCCTGCAGCTGCGGCTGCTCGAAGGGCTCTGGAATGAAATCATCACTATGCAGAGCCTGAACTTCCACGCCCGTCTTTCCGATTTCCTCCTGGCTCTGGCGACATCCTGTGGCGCCGCCGCCCTGGTCCTGGTCAGCAGCCTGCGCCGGCCTGCGGCTGCCCCGCGATACTACCTGAGCAGCTCACGGCTCTGCAGCAGCGCCGCCGCCCTGGGCTTGCTGTCTTTTCTGCGCCGTTTCAGGGAATACCGGTACTGCCTGATATTGCTGCTGCTGGGTTTTCTCGGCACCCTGGGGGTCGGCGCATTCGGCATCAGGCTGCGCGGCGAGGATGCATTCTCGCATCAGTATGTCGCAGAAACAGTCTTGCCGGTAGTACCGGCCCACGACCGGCCCCTGCCCGAGGGTGTGCTGCCGGTGCGAGTATATCAGGCTGACGACAGTGACTGCAGCAACCTCCTG
>JAAZIZ010000260.1 GCA_012800565.1 Lentisphaerota bacterium | reverse complement strand
TGCGGCTCTGGAGAAATTTCACTGCGGCAGCGATATCGGCTTCAGGATTTTCACCGACCTCGCGTTCAATTGTCAAGTATCCTCGGTATCCGATTTGGCTCAGCGCCTGCAGATACCGGTCCCAATCCACCGCCCCTTCACCCAGCGGCAGTTCATTGAACAGCTCGCCGATATTCAGGCCTGCGATGCCGCCTTCGGCAAATGCGGCATAGACCTGGACCGGGTCACAGGGACGCAGCTGCACGCCGTCCTTGGCATGGGTATGCCTGATATGCTCACGCAAAGTATAGACCGCTGCCACCGGGTCCTCATTGAGAACCATGACCAGATTGGCGGGGTCGAGATTCACACCCATGCCGGCAGAGCCGACCTCATCCAGCAAGGCACAAAGCACCGTGGCCGGCTCGGGGCCGGTCTCAATGGCGAAAGATATGCCGCGTTCCCGGGCATACTCCCCCAAGATGCGGCAAACTGCCAGCTGATTCTGGAAGACCGGCGCGTTGCGGTCTGCGGGCACCACTCCGATATGGGTGGTCACCACCGGTGCCTGCAGGTCTACTGCCAGGTCCACGATGGCTTTGGAGCGGCGGATTTTGTCTTGATTTTCTTCCGGACGCTGGAAGCCGTGCCCGCCCAGATCACCGCAGAGAGCCGAAATTTCCAGGCCACAATCCGCGACCAGACGGCGGAAATCCTGGCGCCGGGCGGGAGTCAGTGCCTCGGGATGCATTTCGCCCTCGACCACATAGACCTGCAGTCCATGTGCGCCCAACTCAGCAGCCTTGCGCACGCCTTCAGCGATAGGCAGGCGGAAAGAATCCACCATGACTCCGATTTTGAAATTCGCCATCCTTGTTGTCCTTTCCTGAGTTGGTACCGGTACGTTGGTCAGTCGAAGAGGGCCTGCACGAACATCTCCGGATCAAAGACCTGCAAGTCCCCCAGTTGCTCACCCAAGCCCACAAACTGCACCGGATATCCGAGTTCATCCTTGATAGCCACCACTACCCCGCCCCGACCGGTACCGTCAAGCTTGGTCAGAACCAAACCGGTGATGGGAAAAATTTTGCCGAATTCGCGGGCCTGGACCAATGCGTTGCTGCCGATGGATGCATCCACGGTCAGCCAGGTCTCATGCGGTGCGCCGGGCAATGCTTTCCCGACAATGCGCTTGACCTTGCTCAGTTCAGCCATCAGGTCCTTTCGGGTATGCTGACGTCCAGCGGTATCAATAATCACATAATCTGCCCGGCGCTGGATACCGGATCTGATAGCATCGAAAGCAACTGCGGCCGAATCCCCGCCTTGTTTGCCGCCTACCACGGGGCAGTTCAGGCGCTCACCCCAGAGTTCCAGCTGGGTCACTCCGGCGGCCCGGAAAGTATCCGCGGCCCCCAGCAGCACCGACTGGCCCTGCTCCTGAAAAAAGTGCGCCAGTTTGGCCGCGCTGGTAGTCTTGCCGCTGCCGTTCACACCCACGAACAGAATCACCGTCGGCCCGACGGGATTGCGGCTGATACCTGGTTGTTGCCCCTGCAGCAGCATCGCCTTGATGTTCTCCCGGGTCACCGCGGTGATATCTTCACCGGTGGCAATAAGTCCGCGCTGGTATCGCTCGCGCAAATCTGCAATAATGCGGGTGCTGACGCCCGCTCCCAGGTCGGTGGCAATCAGCGCCGCCTCCAGCTTGGCATAGCTCTGCTCATCCCACTGGCTGACATCGCTGAACAAACCCTGGATGCTGCGCACCAAGGTGGTCTTGGTCTTCTGCAGACCGCTCTTGAAAATAGACAGAATTGACAAAATATACTTCCTTAACTGCGTGGGGCGGCGGATTCTTTGCGGATACGGTCCAGCACACCGTTGATAAACCGGGGCGAGTCAGCCTGGCCGAAGCGCTTGCCCAACTCTATCGCCTCATCAATGGCAGTGACGGCGGAGACTTGGGGAACGTGCACAATCTCATAGGCCGACAGACGCAGAATGCTGCGATCAACCACGCCCATCCGCTGCAGGGACCAATTCTGGGCCGCTTTGCAGATCAGTTCATCGAGTTCCGCGTGCGTACTGCAGACCCCCTTGATCAACTGGCAGGCGTATTTCCAGACCGACTTCAAAGACGACAGCGGCACTTCGGCTTCGGCGAGGGTATCCTGGAACTGCTCCCGGAACAGTTCAAGGGCTTCATCGCTGCAATCCCAGGAATTCTGGGTATCGAGCTGGTAGAGGTACTGCATGGCGCAACAGCGTGCCAGGAACCGCCGCTGTTTGAACTGCCCGGTTCGGTCTTCGCCAGGCTGGTCAGGAACTGAAGTCATAACTGCTCTTCTGCGGTAATTGCGGCTGCGGCAATCAAATTTGTTTAAGCATATTTACCATCTCAATGGCAGTGGTGGCGGCAGAAGCACCGCGGTTTCCGGCCTTGCTGCCTGAACGCTCAATGGCTTGTTCGATGTCCTCGGTGGTGACCACCCCATAGATGACCGGCAGATTGCGGCTCAGGGAAATCTGGGCCAGGCCCTTGGAGACCTCGGCGTTGATGTACGAGGCATGGGCGGTCGAACCCTGGATGACCACGCCCAGGCAGATCACTGCATCAAATTTGCCGCTGTCAGCCAAGCGCTGTGCCGCCAAAGGAATTTCGTATGAACCCGGCACCCAGGCGATGGCGATGTCATTTTCGTGCGCGCCATGGCGCAGCAGGCAGTCCACCGCACCGCCCAGCAGCTGCGACACGAAGATGTCATTGAAACGCGCACAGACAATGGCGAAACGCAATCCGGAAGCATTGAGCTTACCTTCGTAACACTTGATTTTTCCAGTCATCCGGTTCTCTCCTTATCGCTTGCGAGGCCTTAGAGCAGGTGTTCCATCCGGTCTTTTTTGGTCTGCATATACTTCCGGTCGAATGCCGTCTCGGGCACTATCAACGCCTCACGTCCGCTGATGCTCAGGCCGTAACCTTCCAGCCCGACCAGCTTCTTGGGGTTGTTGGTCAACAGACGAATACTGTGTACGCCCAGATTTCCCAGAATCTGGGCTCCGATGCCATATTCGCGCAGGTCCGGCGGGAACCCCAGCCGGACATTGGCGTCAACGGTGTCCAGTCCGCGTTCCTGCAAATGGTATGCGTGCAGCTTGTTGGCCAAACCGATGCCGCGGCCTTCCTGGCGCATATAGACCAATACGCCACTGCCTTCTGCGACAATGCGCTGCATGGCGACAGCCAGCTGAGCTCCGCAGTCGCAGCGTTGGGAATGGAACACGTCGCCGGTCAGGCATTCACTGTGGACTCTGGTCAGGACGTTCTGTTTGCCGGCGACCTCGCCATAGACCAAGGCCAGGTGTTCCCGTCCATCATGTTTGGCGACAAAACAATGCAGATCGAAGATGCCAAAGTCTGTGGGGAGCTTCACGGTGGTCACCCGCTCGACCATACTCTCTGTGCGGCGCCGGAACTCGATTAAATCCGCAATGCAGCCGAATTTCAGGTTGTGTCGGCGCACAAACTCCTGCAGTTGCGGGATTCTGGCCATGCTGCCGTCGGGATTGAGAATCTCGCAGATCACCGCCGGGGCAGCGAGTCCGGCCAGGCGCATCAAATCGACTGCGGCCTCAGTATGACCGGCCCGCACCAGCACCCCGCCATTGCGGGCAATCAGCGGGAAGATGTGGCCTGGTGACCGGAAATCCGAGGCCAGGCATTTGGGATCGGCAAGCGCCTGAATGGTTCGGGCGCGGTCGAAAGCAGAGATACCGGTGGTGACATCCCGGTTGGCATCCACGCTGATGGTAAAACAAGTCCCCAGCGGGTCGTTATTGCGGGTCATCTCATGCAACCCGAGCTCACGGGCGCGGTCGAGAGGAAGCGGCACACAGACCAGCCCGCGACCCTCAGTAACCATGAAATTGACCGCAGCGGGGGTGATTTTCTCCGCTGACATGACCAGATCGCCCTCGTTCTCGCGATGTTCGTCATCAGTCAGGACAATCATCTCGCCTGCAGCCAGTGCGCTGGTTAATTCTTCTATGGTGTTGAACATGGCGATACCCGTATTGATGGAGAAACGAATAATATAATGTCTGGAGCTGTAAATGCAATAACAGAAATGCCGGAGTCAGCGAGGATCAGCGACAGTCAGCGATAGCGGCAACACGGCAAAATACTGGAAGCACTTGACACGAATATTTCTGCTGGTTATAGTATTGTTATGCAGATTAATTTTTGATGTGATTTTTGTTTTTCTCTTCTGCCAGAGATTATATCCTCCCAGGGAAAGAGTCTTGGACTCTAAAGACAATAAGGGGGTCGAAATGTACAGGAAGTTCACGCTGATTGAGTTGTTGGTAGTTATCGCGATTATTGCTGTTCTGGCTTCAATGCTGTTGCC
>JAAZIZ010000259.1 GCA_012800565.1 Lentisphaerota bacterium | reverse complement strand
GTGGAGTTTGTCAAACAAAACGCCAAAGTCGATATCCAACGCATTTATCTGATTGGCGGCTCCGGCGGCGGCCATGCGACACTGCTGCTGGCCGGACGCCATCCCGAAATCTGGGCCGCCGCTTCGGCCTGGTGCCCGATCTCCGATGTGCTGGCCTGGCATCAGGAATGCACTCTGGCCAAACGCGGCTATGCGGCCCAGATTGAGAGGGCCTGTGGCGGCAATCCCGCCAACTCGCCGGAAGCGAAAGCAGAGGCTGTCCGGCGTTCGCCTTTGACCTACCTGGCGGCAGCCAAAGACCTGCCCCTGGATATCGCCACCGGCATACACGACGGCCATACCGGCAGTGTGCCGGTCAGCCATTCCTTGCATGCTTTCAACCTCCTGGCCCGGCCGGAAGACCGTATTCCGGAAGAGGATATCCAGTATATCACCGCCCAGCGGGCGGTTCCGGAGCATTATGCTCAGCCGGCGCCGGACCCGATCTACAGTGGCAAGCACAAGCTGCATTTCCGCAGGCAGTCCAACCGGGTACGGGTGACGCTGTTTGAAGGCGGACACAGCATCCTGAGCAATGTCGGCCTGCAATGGCTGGAAAAACAATGCCGGGGGCAGGAACCGGTCTGGGAAATCGGCTCCCTGCAGGCCGAAGCCAGTACTTTGGACAAGTAGCCGGCCGGACCGCTGCACAGCAATGACATAGAGCTTTTTTTGCCGCTACTCCGGATGAGAAAATTTGGGCTTTTTTCGGTTTATATACCAATAGCAGTTACTAATCAGGCGTTTTAATCTTTGTAGATGCATGAAAGCCTGAGTCAGGCTCTTTGTACCGGACGAGATTGCCGCCGGTGGCATTCAGTTGTGCTTGCAAGCATTGGCCAATTGCAATTGCGGTTGCAATTGGCTCTTTTGTCAGGGATTCTGCAAGTTGTTTTTCAAGAAGCAAATATCGCTGTGGTCATACGTTCTGGGCGCTGCTCTCGTATTGACCAGCTGTTCGACACCAAAACGCCTGGATAAACTGGAGCAGGATGTCAACGGGCTGTTGAACGAGGTTCAGGCCACGGCCCTGCCGGCCAAGCCGGCGGAGCAGCTCCAGCTGATGGAATATCAGCCTTATGGGCAGGGAGATTCCGGTGGTGGTGAGCACGAAGTCCTGCGTTTGAATCTGCGTTCCTCGCTGGAACTGGCGGCCAAATACAGCCGCGAATACCAGACCTCCAAGGAAACGCTGTACAACTCCGCGCTGACCTTGAAAAGCGTGAGCCATGACTGGGATTGGAACCCCGTGAACAGCCTCAGCGCACTCTGGAATGTAAAACAGGACCCCAGTTCTTCTATTCTCTCCAGCAATTCCTCACTGGGGCTCAAAAAATATTTTCTTACGGGTGCCAGACTGACTGCTAATATTGGCTTGCAGACCCTGCGTTATTTCAGCGGTGATCGCTCGGTGAATTTGACCAGCCTGGCCAATCTGACCGTCTCCCAGCCCTTGCTGGCCGGCTATGGCGCAGATATTGCCCGCGAGCCCCTGACTCAGGCGGAACGGAACCTGATTTATGCTTTGCGCAATTATGTCCGGGCCCGGGAAGCCCTGCTGATCAGCATCGCGGAGAGATATTATGCAGTGCTCAATTCCCGGGATGCGCTGGAAATCGGCAAACAGACCTACACCAGCGTTGCCTCATCCCTGGAGCGCTCTGAGGCTATGGCCGAGGCAGGGCGGGTCGACCCGTTCCAGGTGGACCAGGCCCGCCAGAAAGTCCTGACCGCAGAATCGAATCTGGTCTCTTTGAATGAGAACTATCAGAGCGCACTCGACAACCTGAAGACTGCTCTCGGTCTGCCTCTGGAGAGCACCATTGAGGCCGATCCGGAGGATTTGGCGCGTTTGACGGCTCAGCAACTCGCGACTCCGCCGATGGATTTTTCCGCGGCCATTGCTATCGCCTTGCAGAAGCGTCTTGATTATGCCACCGTCAAAGACCGTCTCCAGGATGCTCAGCGGCAGGTGAAGATCGCCGAAGACGCCATGCGGGCCAAACTGACTCTGACCGCCGGGGCCAATGCCGCCAGCAATACCGGCAATTCTTTGCGGCCGATGGATTTTGCCGACAGCGATTATTATTTGGGGCTGGACCTGGACCTGCCTTTCGACCGCACCAATGAAGCCATCAACTTGCAGCGCCGGCGTATCGCCTTGCGGCAGCAGCAGCGCTCCATCGATGAAAGCAAGGATATCATTATCGGGGATTTGCGCAATATCTGGCGTCAGCTTAAATCTTATGAACAGAGTTATGAGATTCAGCGGATCAGCGTGAATCTGGCGGAAAAACGTGTAGAGAGCACCCAGCTGCTGTTTGAGGGCGGCCGGGTGGATATCCGTGAGCTGCTGGATGCTCAGGATGACCTTAGCAGCGCGAAGAATTCCCTGACCAGAGCTTTGGTCAATCATCGCATCTGCTGGCTGAAGCTGCTGTATCAGCTGGGTGAACTGCCGATTGATCCGGTCAGTCTCTGGTCAGATACGCTGGAAGTGGCCGGTTAGCAGTCCCGCAAGGCAGGGCGCTGAACCGGGATTGTTACTGTCATAGGTTAATTCATTATGTCATACTTCAGGATTGCTTATATGCCGCAGTTTTTCACCTCCAGAACTTTTTCCCTCTTCCTGTTGTGTGCGCTGCTGCTGAGCGGCTGCCGCAAAAAGACCTCGACCAGCATTCAGGACGCATACACCGTGGTCCGGGGCAATCTTGATATCACAGTGCTGGAGAGCGGTACTCTCGACACCGTAGTCTCCAACGATATTGTCCAGAAAATCCGTCAGACGGCCAAGATTCTGGAGATTGTCGACGAGGGCACCACCATCACTGCTGAAGATGTACAAAACGGCCGGGTGCTGGTGCGCTTTGAGACCAAGGCGTTGGAAGACCAGCTGTATGAGCGGAGTACCGCGTTTGAGAATGCCCAGGCGTCCTCTACTCAGGCGGAGGAAAATCTGGCCATCCAAATCAGCGACAACGAGAGCTCCATCCGCAGTGCCGAGCTGGCGGTGCTCTATGCCGAGAACGATTTCAAGAAGCTGGTTGGCGATATAATGGCCGAGGCATTGGTCAAATCCGGCAAGCCTGAAGATGTGGCATCATTGCTGTCTGATCCGACTCTGGGCGGGCAGGCCAAGCAGGATTTGACCACCCTGAACAGCGATATTGAACTGGCAAATATCCGCCTGAACCGCTCGCTGCAGAAGCTGGAATATACCAAAAAACTCTTCGATAAGCAGTTTGTCAGCAAGAACGAGCTGGAGACCGATGAACTGGAAGTAGAAACACAAAAAAAGACCTTGGTCACGGCTCAGGGGAAGCTCAATATCTTCTGCCGCTATGACTTCATCACCAATTTCCATAAGGCCTGGGCCACAGTAGTTGATTCCAAAGAGAAACTGATCCGGGCCAAAGCCGTGGCCCGCTCCCGCCTGGTTTCAGCCGAGGCGCATCTGCGTTCCCAGAAGCAGTCGCTGTCGCGGGCCCAGACTCGCTTGGATGAAGCCAAGGAGGCCCTGGACAACTGCGTCATCAGAGCTACCGCGCCGGGGCTGGTAGTCTACGAGACCCCGCCGCGCTGGATGAATACCGGGCCCATCCGCCCAGGAGTGGAAATCCGCCACCAGCAGACCATCATTAAACTGCCGGATTTGGATCAGATGGCAGTCCAGGTTAATATCCATGAATCGCAGATTGATCTGATCGCCCTCGGAATGCCCGCGGTGATCACCGTTGATGCTATCCCCAGTAAATCTTTTACCGGCAAGGTCAGCAAGAAAGCATTGCTGCCCAGTTCCCAAAACCGCTGGCTGGCACCCGATGTCAAAGTCTATGAAACTATGATTACTTTCGACCAGTCAGACCCGAATCTGCGTCCCGGCATGAACGCCACGGTCGAAGTCTTCGCCGAAAAACTTACCGATGTGGTTTACATTCCCAGTCAGTCGGTCCGGACCGATGCCAAGGGTAATCAGTTCTGTTTTTCCTTGGATGGGCGGCCGATGCCAATCCAAACCGGCAAACGCAACCAGTCCTTTGTAGTGGTCCTCAGCGGAGTTAAGCCTGGAGACCGGGTTCTGATGGCACCGCCGGAATTGCCGGATAATAACGGCGAGACGGAACAGACCGAAACCGAAGAGCTGGAAAAGACGTTGCTCCAGGCCAACGGTGATGAAGAACGCTCCCGCAAAGCGGCGGCGGAAGAGCAGGCCAAGGAGCAGGCCAAGGCCAAAGAGGACGCCGCTGCTGCAGCGGCAGCGGCAGAACAGGCCAAAGCCCAAGAGAATGCTGCCAGTGCCACCAGTGACAGCGATTCTGCCTCTACTACTGCCGCTGATACCACCGCCACACAGTAGAAGCAACGCCCTTTCGCCGGGAAAACCACCAAGCCGCACTGTGGCAGTCCTGCCGCAGTGCAAGCCGGCAGCAATGGCATGAATGATGACAGAAATTAAAGACCAAAAATATGTAATCCGGATTGAAAATCTGACCAAGAATTTTCAAATGGGTGATACCACGGTCCAGGCCTTGAAAGGCATCACTTTCAGTCTGGAACGCGGCGATTATATGTCCATCATGGGCACTTCCGGCTCCGGCAAATCAACCCTGCTGAATATCCTCGGCTGTCTGGATGTGCCCAGCGGCGGAAAATATTTTCTGGACGGGGTCAACGTCGCCCACATGAATGACGGGCAGCTCAGCGCTGTGCGCCGGAAAAAATTCGGTTTCATTTTCCAGTCTTTCAATTTGATCAGCCAGCTGACTGTCCTGGAGAATATCGAGGTGCCGCTGTTCTATCAAGGCTGGACCGAGAAGAAGAGCCGCGAACGTTCCCTGTTCCTGGCCAATCAGGTCGGGTTGGGTCATCGTCTGCACCATCGTCCAACCGAGCTGTCCGGCGGACAGCGCCAGCGGGTCGCCATTGCCCGTGCCCTGGCCAACGAGCCGGCCTTGATTTTTGCCGACGAGCCGACCGGCAATCTTGATTCCCGAACAGGTCTTGAGATCATGCAGATTCTTGATGACCTGGCGGCTCACGGGCGCTCAATCATCCTGGTCACGCACGAGCGCTCCATTGCTGAACATGCCAAGCGCATAGTCCATCTCTCCGATGGCTTGATTGCCAGTGACGAAAGAATTTAGCCGAGTGGGCAAATTCTGGCTCTTCAGGGGCTTCTGCTATCCTTATGAAACATTACTTCTACAAACTCAAGCGCGTGGGGAAGCTGGGGGCTCACAGTCTGATTGAGCACAAGCTGCGCAGTTTTCTGACGGCGCTGGGGATCATTTTCGGGGTCAGCAGCGTGATTGCCATGCTGGCTATCGGCGAAGGTGCCAGCTTTGAGGCGCGGGAGCAAATCCGCAGCATGGGCAGCACCAATATCATCATCCGCTCCCGTAAACCTGAGGACACCGGTGATACGAGCAAGGTGCAGCGCCTCAGCATCTACGGACTGACTTACAAAGATGTGATGCGGATCCGGACCCTGTATCCCTCTGTGCAAATCCATGTGCCGGCCCGGGAAATCTCCACCCGCCTGCGCTATGCAGACAAACGCCTGCCGGGGAAAGTCATCGGCACCGTGCCCTGGTTCCTGTCCAAATCAACGCTCCGGATGTTGTACGGTCGCTTTGTCGATGCCTATGATGTGGAAAGCGTCAGTAATGCTGTGGTGCTTACCGAAGCGACTGCCCGGGCCCTTATGCCGCTCGAATATCCGCTCGGCAAGCATATTTACCTGGGCGGTATGGCGTTCAAAGTGGTCGGAGTGGTCAGCAGCATTGAGAATGTCTCTGGAGACAAGAGCCAGAAAGCCGGCAAGGACGTCTATGAGGTCTACATCTCCATCAGTTCCGCCAAGCAGCGTTTCGGCGAGACGATCATGAAACAGGAGACCGGCTCAATGACTATGGAGCGGGTCGAACTGCACCAGCTGACCCTCACCGCACCTAGCGATGAAGCCGTGGTGCCGCTGGCCAACTCGGTGCGCAACACCTTGCAGCATTATCACAAGGAACCGGATTTCGAAATCACGGTTCCGCTGGAATTGCTGAAGCAGGCTGAGCAGACCAAGCGCATCTTCAATATTGTGCTGGGCAGCATTGCCGCCATCAGCCTGCTGGTCGGCGGCATCGGTATTATGAATATTATGCTGGCCAGTGTTACTGAGCGTACCCGGGAAATCGGTATCCGCCGGGCGCTGGGGGCCACTCGCGGGGATATCGTGCTGCAGTTCCTGACCGAGGCCTCGCTGCTGTCCATTGCGGGCGGCATAATCGGCGTCGGGCTGGGAATCACAGTCCCGAAGCTGGTCACGCATTTTGCCGGACTGACTACTATTGTGCAGATGAATTCATTGATTCTGGCCTTCTCCATCTCCATGGTCACCGGAGTGGTCTTCGGACTCTATCCTGCTACCCGCGCCGCCGCACTCTCGCCTATTGATGCGCTGCGGCACGAGTGATACCCGCCGGCCTATAGATTGGGTGGCGGGGAATTGTATGGGACGCATGGGACTAATATTCCTGACTTACAGGTAAACTATGTATCCCAGTTCTGGCCTCTGGGAGTGGCCCCACACCGTGATGATGCGGCGCTATCCCTGGGTTTTGCGCTGTGCGCTCATCCCCGGGGTGAGCTTATGTAGACCCTGTCCCAAAAGCTGCATAGTGTTGTCGGACAGGTCGGACAGGTCGGACAGGCTCGCCCCCTGTGAAATCCTAGTGATTCTTAATCTCGACAATCTGCGTAATCTGCGGATAAAATGCGCCCGGAACCCTTTTTGGACACCCTTTATTTATAGGGTGGAGGTCCCCCCATCGGTGGG
>JAAZIZ010000258.1 GCA_012800565.1 Lentisphaerota bacterium | reverse complement strand
TCCGGTCGCTAAAATATAGCTGCTTGCGAGACCGCAGCACGGGTTGCGGCAGACAAAAACAGCAGTGAAAGGAGTGGATTATGCAACAGGAAAGCGGTAACGAGCGGTTTGATGCGGCGAACGGGAACAGAGTATTGCTGACTTTATCCGGCAAGAGACCGAAGCAGCCGAAAGCAGAAGCGGAGGATGAGGGCGAGGTTATGAGTGTTCAGGAGAAGCGCATACTGGCCAGCATCCAGGCACCGGCACCGCCGCTGCCGTATCCGCTGCAGGAGTTGAAGATGCATTCCGGACCGCCGGCCCAGGAATATCTCATTCCAGAGGAGGACCGGGAGAAAGTGCTGCGCAGTATCTACCCCTTCCGACCCTGCCCGGACTTAAATGCAGTGCGCTTTGATCTGCACGAGGAGAAATTCTTCTGTGTCCGGGACTTCAAGGTGATTCGGGAAAATGAGCGGAATTTTCTGGTCAGTCCATACTATGCGCACAGCGGAGGAATGGTCATCGACTGGCTGGATGAGCCGCAACAGGCCCAGAAAACCTTGTTCTGTCCATAGACCGAAGCAGGAAGCTTGGCGCACAAAAAAATGGCCACGCTCCGGAGTGAGCGTGGCCGCAGGTGTGTGGCACTTCACGAAAGGCTGACAGAAATTATTTTTTCACGGCCGCACGGACATTTTCGAGCTCGCCTACGCTGCCAAGCTTGATATTCTTGGCCGCGATGAAATCACTGTAAGCAGCCATGAATTCCTTGCCCGGGGGACGCAGATCGAAGTTTTCAGGATGGTTCAGGAAATGCTCGCGGTGGACGCGGCACCAGACCAGGCGCCCATCGGTATCAATGTTGATTTTCGTGACCCCGAGTTTGGCCGCTTTGCGGAATTCATTGGCATCCACGCCTTTGGCACCGCTAATCTTCCCACCGGCAGCATTGATGCGGTTCACTTCGTCCTGGGGGACGGAGCTGGAGCCATGCATCACCAGCGGGAAACCGGGCAAACGCTTCTGGATTGCCGCCAGTACCTCGAAATGCAGGCCCTGGTTGCCGGTGAATTTGAAAGCCCCGTGGCTGGTGCCGATGGCGCAGGCCAGGCTGTCCACGCCAGTACGTTCAACGAATTCCTGGGCTTGAGCCGGGTCGGTCAGCTTGGCATCTGCTTCGTCGACCGAGACATGTTCCTCCACGCCGCCAAGCTGCCCGAGTTCTGCCTCGACCACCAAACCCTTGGCATGGGCAGCAGCCACCACCCGTTTGGTGATGGCGATATTTTCTTCAAAGGGGCGGGAGCTGGCATCGATCATCACTGAGCTGTAGAAGCCGCTGCTGATGCAGTCCATGCAGGTGGCTTCATCGCCGTGGTCGAGATGAACCGCAAAGATCGCCTCCGGGAAGATTTCATCTGCGCAACGAATGATGCTTTCCAGCATCAGTTTGTTGGTATATGAGCGGGCACCCTTGCTGATTTGGATGATGAAAGGAGCCTTGCTGGCGAGGTTGCCCTGGAACAAGCCCATGCACTGCTCGAGATTGTTGATGTTGTACGCGCCGATGGCATACTTCCCATAAGCGGCTTGAAACAACTCTTTAGTGGTGACAATCATAACAATTCCTTTACTTTTTTAGACCTCAGGAGGGAAAATATCACCTTGCCGGATTGCTATTCCGTAGTTGTGGATGTAATATAATACAAGTTTTTTTTTTGAAAAGCCGGGATGGAAAATTGACGGCATAAAATACTGGAATTATTTTATTAAGTTCCAGATCGGAATTGTTTTTTTGGCGAAAAAGGAAAGCACAGATGCGTTTTCAATGCAGTCACTGTAAAAGCGTGTTGGACATAGACGATTGCGAGTACGGCGAGCTGGTAGCCTGCGGGCGTTGCAATGCTGCAGTGGCAGTGCCGATGAGCCCGACTTCGACAGGGGCGCTACTGGGTGACTTTCTGATTGTCAAGGAGCTGGGCAGCGGCGGGATGGGCAAAGTATATCTGGCTCATCAGATCAGCCTGGACCGCAAGGTGGCCTTGAAAGTCCTCAGCACCAGCCTGGTCCAGGATGCCGGTTTTATCCAGAATTTCATCAACGAGGCGCGGATGGCGGCGGCCTTGAATCATCCCAATATCGTTCAGGCCTACGCGGTGAATGCTGATGCCGGGCATTATTATTTTGCCATGGAACTGATTGAAGGCAATACTATGAAGCAGGTGTTGCAGAACAGCGGCCGTCTGGTGCATGAGAAAGTCCTGTCCATTGCCACTGATATCATTGCTGCCCTGGCGTATGCCTGGCAGGAGGCGAAGCTTATCCATCGTGACATCAAGCCCGACAATATCATGCTGACCTATGACGGGCGCACGAAACTGGCGGACTTGGGCCTGGCCCGGAAGATTACTGGCACGAGTGAGGATGGCAATACCGAGGTGTACGGCACCCCGCAGTATGTGGCACCGGAATTGCTTTTGGGGGCTGCAGGTGACATCCGCAGCGATATCTACAGCCTGGGGGCGACTTTATATCATGCCCTGTCAGGGGGCTACCCTTTTCAGGCTGCTGACCTCAATGAGATGGCATTGCAGCATCTGTACACGCCGCTGCTGCCGTTGCGGGAACGTGTACCGGATGTCCCCGCGCCTCTGGCGCGGCTGGTGGAAATCATGATGAGCAAACGGCCTCAGCACCGTTATCAGAATTATGAGCAGCTGCAGGCGGATTTGGCCAGAGTGGGCAAGGGGCAAATGCCGTTGGCAGTTCTGCCTGATGAAGCGCAGCGGCCTGTGGATATGGAAGCAAACGATCCGATGGAACTAGGGCAGGCAGAGCCCTCTGCCCCTTTGACGTCGGACCAGGCAGGGCCAGCCGAGCCGGAAACTCAAGCCAAAGCCACCTCAAGCGTTATCAAGCTCGGCCAAAGAGGCAGCAAAATAACCTTGGGCGGCAAGGGTGGGTCCGGCAGCACCGGCAAGGCCACGCTGGTCTTGGGAGCTAAAGGAGAAAGCGAGGCGCCCTCATCGCCGGAGGCAGAGTCGTCGGATTCCGGCTCTGCCGGCAGCTCGGCGTCCCTGGAACATCCTTCTACAAAGCCGGATTCCAGCAAGAAAG
The DNA here is from genome assembly GCA_012800565.1 of Lentisphaerota bacterium. GTDB lineage: Bacteria > Verrucomicrobiota > Lentisphaeria > Oligosphaerales > Oligosphaeraceae > JAAZIZ01. Next base: position 2,263 of record JAAZIZ010000258.1, on the reverse strand, counting down.
GACTGATAATCGGCTTGCTGGCAGTAGTGTTGCTGCTCATTGCCGGCGGTGGCGCAGCTTGGTTCTTCCTGAGCCGGGGCGGGGATTCAGCCGCAGCGCCGGACAACGCCACTGCAAATGCTGCAGCAGTGGCGGATTCCCGTCTGACCAAACTGCAGGCAAAAATCAAGGCTGGTGCTCCGGAACCTGAAATTATGCTGGAGCTGTTGCAACTCGCCTATGAGGTTGAGCCCGGCACGCCTGATTATGAGCTCTTGCTGAAGCTGGCTGGCCCCTACCTGGAGCCAGTGCTGCAGACTACCCGGGCGACGCAAATAAGCGAGATTCAGTCTGGCTGGTCACGCCGGATTGAAGATTTTAAGGAGCAGAAGCTGCGTGAAGAGGAGGAGGCCAAGGCTTTGGCGGAGCAAGCACGCAAGGAGGCTGAGGCAGCCCGGGAACAGAAGCAACGTGAGGAAGAGGCACGCAAGCGCGCAGAAGAGCTTGAACAAACCAAGCAGCAAATCCGGGATACGGTGGTGCAATGTGCGACCCAGCTGGATTTCTCCGGCGCGAGGGTGCCTTTTGCGGTAATGTCGCAGTCCAGCAATGAGGAAGAGAAAGACTGGGCGATGATGTGGCTGAGTTATATTGATAATGCCGAGACGCTGTTTTTGAGTTTGAAGAACAGCAAGGACAAGGTCGCCGGAGTATCATTAAGGATTCGCAATGAGAAACACGTATCGCAGGAATGGAAAGTCAGCACGATTTCCTACAACACTGTGCGTCTGAAGCTGGTCAAATCAGGGCATGAGCGCCGAGGCAAGGGTCAGGAAGAAGAGGAACAGGAAAAATCTTATGAGCTTGATCAGCTGGCCGAAGCGGGGAACGAATTCGTGCTGCTGGTCCAGGCGGCATTGAGAGCCGATGGACGGGAGAGCGAATTCGACAACCTCTATGGTTCATTCCTGCTGGTCCGGGGAGAACAGGCAGCCGGCAAATACCTTGAGGCTGCCATGGCCAGCAAAAGCATTCTCTCGGAACTACCGCTGCTACGTTCCTCGTATGTCAAAACTCAGGTGGAGCGTCTGAAAATCCGCAGCCGGGGAAGCGCAATACGGTACGCCCGCTTTATGAAGCAGAGTTATCCGGACGAATTTGCGCCTTATGAGGAAGAAGCCAAGACGATAATTGAGGGCTTGAGTAAATAAGCTGCAAAACTATTTTTATTGCTGCAGGAAAGCCAGCAGTTCAGCTTTGAGCTGCTGGCGCCAGGCGACTGAGGAGAAATTGTGATTCGCTCCCTCAAGGCTGCGGAATACTGCCGGGAGGTTGTTCTCTTGCGCGTATTCACGATAATATTTTTCTGCTGCCTGGGCATCGGGGTCGGCGCTGCCGTAAACAAATAGCAACGGCAGGTCAGCGCGGAGATTGCGCAGATGAGTCTTTGGGGCATTGCTGGCATCCTGCCGGCCTTCGCGGGCGGCAGCCTTGACGCCGCTGCCCGGTTTACCCGGTTTACTGTTGTCAGCCCCAGTTTCCTTGCGTTGATTCTGACCGCGTTTAAACAGTGGCCCCAGAATGACGTGCAGGACTTGTTTAAGCCGGACCTCGCCTTTGATAAGCCGGGCCCAGGTTTCCGCACGGCAGGCTTTGCGCCAGTATATTTGCAGGAAATGGCGCGTCCGGTTCAAGTCCCGGGCGAAAGTATCTCCATCCGAAAACGGATATACTGACAGCAGCAACAGTTTTTCGGCCTCGGGCAGTCTTTTCAAGGTTCCAATGATGACATTGGCGCCAGAGCAGAGCCCCAGGAAAGAGATTTTTTTGCAGCCAAGGGCTTTTTTCAGGGCCAGGGACGCGGCGCAAAGGTCATCGGCCATAGTGAGAAGGCTGGTATTGAGTCCTTCGCCTTCGCTTTCCCCGCGGCCGCTGAAATCGAAGCGCAGCACTGCATATCCGGCCTCTGCCATTGCTCGCGCCAGTTCCGTAAGCAGGTCAGCCGGCCCGCAGCGGTTCCCGCTCCAGCCATGGCTGAAGATGATTGCGTCCCGCCATTGTCCTTGCGGCGGCAGATGCAATATGCCGTGCAGCCGTTGGGCATTAGCGGTGAAAGAAAAGATTTCCTCGCTGCTGTGGTCAGGATTGATGATCTTATTGGTCAGCATCTGGGCAGAATCATTTGGCGGGGAAATACCGGCGCAGGAATTCCTGCTGTTTGGACAGCGCGAAGCGGGCGGGAGCGCCATCGCGGAGGACGAAATTATGGTCCCCGTCAGGGACG
>JAAZIZ010000257.1 GCA_012800565.1 Lentisphaerota bacterium | reverse complement strand
ATACGGCTGGGGTCGCAAATATAGGGCAGGGACGGAAATTCGTTGCGGAATTTCCGGGCCAGTTCCCATTCCGGTTCGAAGCGCCATTTGCTCGGTTGCCGATGTACGAAGCCGCGCAGGATCACCCCGAGTTTTTTCACCCCCTTGTTCTGCAGGCGTTCCATAGCGTTGAACCAGATTCCCAGATCGGGAGTGATGGGATTTTTCACCAGCACCGGTTTGTCAATACCAGCCAAGGCATTGGCCAGCTCTTGCACTGCGAACGGATTGACCGTGGTTCTGGCACCGATCCACAGCACATCAATGTCAGCTCGCAACACCTTTTTAAGCTGTTGCGGAGTGGCGACTTCGACCGCCAGCTTAAAGCCCGTCTCCTGCCGGACTTCCTGCAGCCAGTCCAGGGCGGCATTGCCGATGCCGGCAGATGTCTCCCCATGGCTGCGCGGCATCCAGATTCCGGCCCGGAACAGATGCACTGGATAGGAACGGATGGCGTTGGCGGTGAGCAGGAGTTGTTCGCGGCTCTCCGCGCTGCAGGGGCCGGCGATGATCAGCGGTTGGCCTAGTTCAACCGGAAATCCCCATTGACTGAAAACTGGTGAATAGTTGCTCATCTGGTGTCGCTATTGCTGGCTGAGAGTGGGATTATCTGGAGCAACCGCTCCAGCGCTGCTTATTTACAACAAGGCAGCAACATGTTGTTTGAGGCCCTGGCAGAGGCTGGTTGATGGTACGGGCAGGCGGCCGGAGCGCAGTTTGTGCAGATCGTAGATGCGGTGGCAGAGGAACGACAGATGCTCTGGATGGGCAGCGAGATACTCCAAAACAGGTATTTCCTTTACTTTCAGTTCGCAGCCGAGCAAGTCTGCGATGATTTGATAGTACTGCACTGATTCGACGATATCCGGCCCGGCGCATTGATAAATCTGGGCGGCGGACAGGGGGGCAGCTGGGCAGCACAGGATGATCTTGGCCAGATCGCGGGCGAAAATTGGCTGCTGCAGGAATTTTCCGGCCCCGACCAGTTCGAGTTCCTCTCCCTGCCGGATGCGGTTGATCAACTCAGGGTCACGGCCATGTTTGGGCAGGCAGCCCAGTTTGGAGCCGGGGCCATAGATGTGGCAGGGGCGCAGGATGGTCCATTGGCTGAAATGCTCCGCCGCCCGGAAGAATTCCAGTTCACACCGGCGTTTATTTGCGCCGTAGCTGTCATCTTCCAAAAAATGGCAGTTGCACTCCGGCTGAGGGAAATGGCGTTTGTCCGGTTCGAACACAAAATCGCTGGAGATAAAGACCAGCCTGTCACAACGGCTGGCGAACAGTCTGATATCCTGGCGGGCATCTGCGGGCAGGTAGCCGATGCAATCCACGACTAAATCATAGTTGTTGCCTGGGGGCAGGGCGGCCTCCAGGGCACCGCGTTGGCGCCGGTCTGCCAGCAGACTTTTTACCCCGGCCGGGATAGGACGCTGACCGCGGGTGACAATCGTCACTTCATAACCGGCTTGCAAGGCTTCAGCAACCACAGCACCGCTGACAAAACCACTGCCGCCAAGAACCAGAACCTTCATTTTTTCCGGTGGAGAGACCGGTTGCGGCTGCGCCGCCGCGCAACGATCCAGCAGCGGGAAATTGCTGTTGAACTGGTATTCAGGCAAAGAATGCAGGCTGATGCTGAGCTTCTCCTCGACCGTTATGGACCGGGTATCCATCGCGCTGACCTCCTGAACTGCTTGGTTATTATATATACAATACATTATTTTTCGCGAATGGACAGTCTGAACCACCTGAATTGACAGTCCCAAAGAATCAGAAATTGATATTTTCTT
>JAAZIZ010000256.1 GCA_012800565.1 Lentisphaerota bacterium | reverse complement strand
TCCCGCGGGAAACTCTCGCCGCCGCTGCGGGCGATTTCAATGGCCCGGATCACCCGCCGGCGCTGGGTCAAATCGGTCCTGGCCAGCAGTTCCGGCGAGGCCTGCTGCCGGAGCATCTCAAGCAGCTGCTCATCGGAGAGCTCCTGCTGCTGCTGACGCCAGGCGTAATCGGGTCCTGCGCCTTCCAGAACATAGCCGTCCAGCAAAGCCTGCAGATATAGCGGCGAACCGCCGACAATCACCGGCAGGCGGTCGCGACTGCTGATATCCAAGATGGCCTCCCGAGCCAACTGGATAAAGCGGAAAAGGTGGAATTCCTCTCCCGGATCGACCACATCAAGCAGATGCGTCGGCACGCGTTCATCCCCACTGCCGTACTCCTGCAAGTCCTTGCCGGTGCCGATATCCAATCCTCGGTACACCTGGCGGGAATCCGCACTGAGGATTTCGCCCTGGTACTTGCGGGCCAGCGCGACTGCCAGACGCGTCTTGCCGGTCGCAGTGGGACCGGTGACAATCAAGCACGGAATGCTGTCAATTGCCATTGCCGCCAGCACCCTCTGCCGCACGATTCACCGGAGCAACGGGCGCCGCCCCGGTATTTTCCTCCAGGTCAAGAGTCACGGCAAATTTATCCGGTTTAATGAAGAATGGCTTGACCCCCGGGGCTAAGCCGATGAACTGCACCGGCAGATTGTCATAAGTGCCCGGCACGGTAAAGCGGGTCAAATCCAGAAATGCATTCAGCTGCTCCACTTTGATGGTGCTCATCGCCTCCCGCTGCCCGCGCAGAATCACTTCCACACTGTCCGGCAGCTGGCTGCTCAGGCGCAAATGGCCGCGGATGGGGTATAACAGAGACAACTTCACCGAGGGAAATTTTTGGCTGATAATGCTTTTTTTATCCTCGATGGTTACTTTGACCTCGAGGTTGTCCGGGAAGACATTGAATTTGCTGCTGTCAGGGCTGGTGATGGCCAGCCTGGTGCTGAAGTCGTGCTGCATGCTGTCATTGAGCAGCAGCGAATCACTGTAGATAACCGGCAGGCCGGCCAATTCTGAAGCCGGGCCCTCGACCGTGACAGTATCCTGGCTTAAAGTATAACGGTAATCGAAACCTTCCTGCAGACGGCCCTGGACAGGAACATAGACCCGCTTCTGCACCTGCATGCGACGGTCAAAATAGATTTCCACTGCCTGGGGCTCGAAACGCAGGACTTTCACCCCCGCAGGCTTCTGCTTGATATGTTCATCCGCATTCAGGATGACCTTATAGGGCCGCTGCAGGTAATTGCTCTCTTCCAGCGAAGTCAGAGGCAGGCGGGCGGGATTGATTTCCAGACGGAAATCATCCAGATTGACGCCGCCCCGACGGGCCGAACTCTCGACCGCGATCTTCAAATCCACGCTGAGGTTCTCCTGCCGGGGAAGATAAAAATCCGAATGCTCACGCAGGGTAACCGGGATATTGGCGAGGGTCCGCCACTCATTATCCTTCTCCCGGAAGCTGCAATGGATATAATACCAGCAGATGAATCCGAGCAGCAAAGCAAAGAATTTGCGCCAGCCGTCGGCGCAGATGCTCAGCCAGAGCTGCCGGCAAAATTGCTGCAGATTATTGCGTAATTCCAACCAATTCATTACGGAGTACTGTTTTGTGGCTGTGGTGATGAAAAGCGCCCGCACCGGCGCTGCTTTTATCCCGGATTCCGCCGGGCATCCTTGGCTTTGGCAAACAGCTGCTGCAGCAGATCGACCAATTTTTCCCAGATGCTGGTCTTTTCTTCGTCTTTCGGCAGGACACGCAGTTTCTCCTGCAGGAATTTTCTGAGCTGCTGTGGCGTATCCATGATTTGCAGTTCGCCCGGCCGAATGGTCACACTGACTGCACCGGTCTCCTCCGAGACCACAATAACGATGGCTTCGCCAACCTGCTCAGAGAGGCCGATTGCAGCACTGTGCCGGGTGTGAACAGTCTGAGTTCTGACATCTAAGGACAGCGGGAACTGGCAGGCCGCAGCGGCAATCTGCTCATTGCGAATAATTACCCCGCCATCATGCAGCGGCGTGCTCTTGAAAAAAATCGTCTGCAGCAACAGACTGCTGACCTTGGCATTGATTTCCACGCCTTTCTCAATATACTCATTCAAACGCGGAGCCAGCTCCAGTGCGATCAGCGCCCCGGTGTTATAATACACGGTTTTCAGTTTGCCTGGAGTCTTGGGCGAGCGCCAGTTGGGGCGGGTGGTGAAAGCGCAGACCGCATCTATGATTTCATCAATCATGTCTAGGCAGCGCTGTTTTTTCTTTTCCGAGAACAGCTTCTGGAAGACCTTGAAGCGATGGCGTCCCACGAATACCAGCAGTCGCCGGATTTCAGAATGGAAGAGGATAATCAGCATCAGCGGCAGATTGTCGCTGATATTCTGCAGCAACCACTGCAGCACCTCCAGACGGAAGAATTTTGCGATTATTCCCAGTGATAGTATGACCACCACCACCACCCCGAGCATCAGCAGCCCCGGCGTCCCGCGCAGCATCCTCATGACCAGGTAGAAGAACATGGCCAGGATGATGATCTGAAAAATATTCCCGATGATAACCCACATTGCGAAGCAGTTCCTGCAGAGCAATCCTTGGTTCTGAGATTTCGTCCGGGTTGGCGTTCCAGTGCCGGATGCAGTTCGCTTGATTATTCCGCGGTCATAATCGCCTGCGCCATCTGCAGTGCCTGTCGGCTGGCGGCGACCTGGTGGACCCGCCAGATATCGCAGCCGGAGAACAGACAGCATACTGCGGCTCCGATGGTCGCATAAATGCGCTGCGAGGCTTGAGTGATGCCGGTGGCTATCCCCAGACAGGATTTGTTCGACATGCCTATCAGTACTGGTGCGCCGGACTGGCGCAGATCGCCGCAATGCCGCAGCAACGACAAGTTCTGGGCTTGATTTTTCTGAAAGCCAACGCCGGGATCAAACACAAAATATTCCGGCTCCAAGCCAGAGACCTGACAGGCCCATTTCCAGCGGGCAAGCAGAAACTGTTTGACTTCCTCGCCGGTCGGGAGGTCCGTCACCAGCGGGTTGTTATGCATCAGGATGGTGCCGGCCTGGAATTTCCTGGCCACCGCCGGCATATCCGGGTCTTCCCAGGCAGTGATGTCATTGATGATATCTGCGCCGGCCGCCAGAGCTGCATCTGCCACCTCGGCTTTGCTGGTATCAACACTGATCGGGCAGTCAGTAAATGCCCGGATGGCTTGGATGACCGGCACTACCCGCTCAATTTCCTCCCTGGCCGGCACCGGCGTGTAACCAGGCCGGGTGGATTCACCACCGATATCCAGGAAGTCGGCGCCCTGCTCCAGCATCTCCCGGGCATGAGCCACCGCCTGTTCCACCAGCTGGTACTTGCCGCCGTCAGAAAATGAATCCGGCGTGACATTGAGGATGCCCATAATCTTGGGACTCTCCCCCAGGAGCATCTGGTGCCCGGTGAACTTAAATGGCAAGGGGGTAAGCATATTATCCATTCCTATACACAGCCATCCCATAAGGATGAAAGTTTGTTTGGTTTTGCCTCAGCCCGGGGGGCGGCAAAGCCCCAACGGGGCGTGATATACCAGCCCAGGGCAACGCCCTGGGTTCTCAGCAATCGAAAATTTTTCCCGGGTTCATGATGTTATTGGGGTCGAAAGCCTTTTTGATTGTGCGCAGCAGTTCGAGATACTCGGGCGAGAGCACGCATTGCATGTAGTCCTTGCGCTTGTGACCAATGCCATGCTCGCCGGAAATCCTTCCTCCCACGCTTTTGACCACTGCATATAGCTCCTGCAGGATATCCGGCAGAATCCGCAGCCACTTTTCTTCATCCCAGTCTGCCGGCGGGGTGATGCGGGCATGCAGATTGCCGTCTCCTGCGTGGCCATAGCAGGGTATGGCTACGCCGTACTTCACTGCAATCTGGCGGAAAGTCTCCGCCACCATGGGAATCATGGTCGGGGGAACCACCACGTCTTCACCGCTCTGCAGTTTGCTGGCCAGACTGAAGGCCTCCGGGACGCTGCGGCGGATTTTCCACAGGCGTTCCGAATCCGCCCGGTTGTCAGCCACATAGATTTCACTCGCGCCGGCATTCTGGCAATAGGTGCCGATTTTGTCGTAATCTTTCTCGACCTGCTCTTTCTCGAAGCCATCCACGCTGATCAGCAGCATCGCGCCGCAGTCCTGACAAGGGAGGGACTCATTGAGATATTGGCAAGCCGCCAGGAAGCCGGTGCGGTCCATGAATTCCAGGGATGCCGGCATCACCCCTGATTCAGTCAGGATTTTCGGCACTGCGGCCACTGCCTCCTCGCTGCTGCGGAAGAGGCAGAGCAGATCAGCCTGATATTTCGGCCGGGGCAGCAGCTTCAGGATGACCTTAGTCACGATACCCAGCGTGCCCTCCGAACCGACCATCAGCTGCACCAGGTTGTAACCGGTGACGTCCTTGATCAGCTTGCCCCCCATTTCGACAATCGTGCCATTAGGCAGGACTACTTCCAGACCCAGCACATAACGTGAGGTTACGCCGTATTTGACGGCTTTGCCACCGCCGGCATTCTCAGCCACATTGCCACCAATATAGCAGGTCTCCATGCTCATCGGGTAGCCAGCATAGAACAGGCCATAGGGCTTCAAGTGCTCATTGAGATCGTTGGCAATCACCCCCGGCTCAACCGTGATCATCATATTGTCGGGGTCGATTTCCAGAATGCGATTCAGGCGTCTGGTGCTGACTA
>JAAZIZ010000255.1 GCA_012800565.1 Lentisphaerota bacterium | reverse complement strand
TATTGAAACTTTTAATATTTTTCAGAAAAAAGACAAAAAAAACGCCTTTGCGAACTGTTTCGTCGCAAAGGCATTTACGGTTATGCTTAGATATTAGTGCGAACTATTTCTGATTCTTTGATACTGCGTTTCGGCAGGTCTGCAGAGCAGATTTAAAAGTGGCAATATATAGGACGCGTGGGACATATGGAGCATGTGCATAAGACAATGGGACCGGTAAGCTAAAATCGCATATACCCTTGTCCCCCTTCATACGTCCTATGCCGTCCTATAAGTCCAATACAATTCCCCATTCCCTGCACGCCGCTCTACAGAACCATTACAAACACAGCAATGCATTTTTGTAATTCCAAGAGTATATTATCAAGTATGCGAATCTGACTTTTGACCGTTCATCTGTCAGCAACCTCTAAATGAAAGCAAGAAAATGACGAAATCACATTCCCTTGGCACCTTGTTGCGAATGACTAACATCACTGAAGAGTACATGAGTTTCCTGCGTGGGCTCGGCATGAACTCCAGTCAGGTCTGTCGGGTAACCGATGAATATCTCTGCGGCGAAGAAGGTTTTCAGCGCAGCGAGGCAGTCATCCGCCTTCTGGAGAAATATGGTTTAAGCCCGAACAGTCTTTTCACCACCTATAACAAGGGCATCATTGCCCTCAAAAACCGGGCGGAGAACCTGGTCAGCATCTGCCGTCAGATGAACTGGGCTAAACGCTACGGCATTCAATATATCCTTTGCCATGTCGGTGATCTTCCCGAAAATGACGAGGAATGCTACAACGGTTTCATCGCTTCTCTCCGGCAGCTGGCTGCCTTTGCGGCGGAAAATCAGCAGTATTTTCTTATTGAAACCGGCTCAATCCCCCTGGAATGGCTGTTGAAAATCTTTACCGAAGTCAACAATCCCCACCTTGGGTATAATTTCGATCCCGCCAATGTGATGTATTACAACCTGCCTGACAGTCCTGATAAAATGCTGGATGAACTTGGCCCCTGGATCAAGGCAATTCATTGCAAGGACGGCGTCCGACCGGCGCCCGGTGCACAATTCGGCAAGGAAACCATCCTGGGTGAGGGAGCAACCGGTTTTGCAGGACTGATCACAAAACTGCTCAAGAACGGCTTTGACGGTCCATTTATCATTGAACGGGAAATCCCGATCGGCCCGGAACAGCGCCGCGATATCAGCAATGCAGTGCAACTGCTCAAAAGCCTCGGGGTCTGAAACAAATACTTTTGATACAGCAAGTTCACTTTGCAAAGACAGTAAAGTTAAAAGCTGGCTTGACAATAGAAAATAGTAGATTAGCTTAAGTATTAAAAAAGTGTTTCTTGTTTTACCAAAACCCTTTCCTGGAGTTTTTTGTTTTATGTCTGAACGTGTATCGATTTACAATATAGCTCGTGTTGCTGGAGTATCTGTTTCTACGGTTTCTAAGGTCATCAATGGGCAGGGCAAGATTTCTTCAGCGACTGCTTCTCGCGTTCAGTCAGTGATGAAGCGTTTGAACTATTCTCCTCAGCAGCGTCGCAGCAGTTGCAACACTATTGGGGCAGTGATTTTTTCTGCGGACAACAAGCCATTTGGGTGTCGTTTCAGCATTTCTCTTTTGAATTCGATATCCGAGCATTTATTTATGCGTGAGAAGAATTTGACTTTACTGGCTGGGGAACGTCTTGAGTCGTTGAATTCTGATGAGTTGTTTTGTTATTGCACGACGAACTCCCTGGCGGGTCTGCTGGTAATGAACCTGCACTTGTCTTCTCCATTCAATGAGGTTTTGTTGCAAAGCAAGATTCCATTTATTCTGCTGGCCAACGCCAGTTCGGTTTCTTACCCGTGCAATTATGTAACTTCCAGCAACTATTGCAGTACTAAAGAGATGCTGGAATATATGCTCTGCCTGGGGCATCATCGCATCGCATTTCTCGGCGTTATCTGCAACCAGGTGGAGAGTCATGCCGAACGCCTGCGCGCCTATCATGATGTCTTCCGTGAACATGCTTTGCCGGTCAACAGCGAATATCTCCTTGATCTGCCCGATGCCAGTTTGGAGACCGTTGCCAACCGCTTGCAGAAACTGCTGGCACCAGCAGAGAAACCTACCGCTTTATTTCTCGCCAGCGAAAATCTTGAAAAAATTCTTCAGCTTCTGCCTGGGCTGGGATACCGGGTTCCGGAGGATATCTCCGTTGCCGGGTTTATGAACGAAAAAGAAGATATAGGACAGTCCTTCGACTTGTCTGCCATCCGCCAGGATACTGCTGAAATTGGCCGCCGCAGTGTCATGCATTTACTGAATCTGCTTGAGCAACCCGGGGAAAAGGTGGCGGAGGAAATTGCCTGCAAAATCACCTTCGGAAAAACTGTCCGCAGAATCGCCAACGAACTCGCTGCCAGTACATAGACCGTGTCCCAAAAGAGGGGGGGGAGAGTGGCGTGGCCGTCCCAGTTGCGTAGTGCGCGGGGGCCGTGCCCGTCCGACTTGTCCGACTCGTCCGACCCGTCCGACTCCTTGCTCCTGCAAGGCTGGCTTAACGGCGATTGCGGTCTGGGGTGACGCCGAATTTCCGGTTGTGGACTCCCGGTGCCCAGCCGGAGTATTGTGACCAGACGTCAATAAAGTCGGTGCCACGGATGCGGATAGTCATGTGGTCAAGGCGTTCGGCACCGCGTTTTTCCCAGATGTCTGCCAAATTCGGGCACATCAGCTGTATGGTCAGCTCAAATGCGTCGGGCAAGGTTTTGGGCTTGTAGTCCGCCAAGTTGCGCAGTGCCCGTTCCGCAGTGGCGCGCAGCTCAGCGTGCACGGCTGCAGGATTGCGGTTGATGACGGTGTAGCGCGCTATACCGTGCTTGGTGGACACTGTGGCTACGCCATCCGGGAGACAGGCATGGGCTTCGCGGCAGGCCGCGTCGTCGCCAGATACCAAAATAGTCGGTACCCGGAAATAGGCGGCTTTCCAGATATTAATGCCAATTTCGCCGATAGGTTCGCCATTCAGCCACATGTTGGCCACGCTGTGACTGGAATACGTATGGTTCATGTAGCCATCGGCAACGCCTTGCAGAGCGTGGGCGCCGAGCTGGATGGTCGCGTCGTAACTGGCGTCAAGGAAAGTGACTGGATAGAGCTCACCGCCGATCGTCCCGAGTTCGGCGGCGGGATGGAGCTTAGTGATGTCAATGGAATTGCTGCCGCCATGACCATCCCAGACTATGATGCGTTCAGCGCCGGCGGCCAGCAGGCCTTCAACGCAGGCATTGACTTCCTCGGTCAAGACTTGGCAGGCAATCGGGATATTGATGGTCTTGTTGCCGATGCCGTCGCTGCGTCCGTTCGTTCCGCTTGGTCCCTCAAGGTCCGTCACAATGTGGATTTTCATCGTCTGCCCTTTTTGCATCTTGTTAATCAGAAAGTAATTAGTCTTTTATTCCGAACAGTTTGCGGGCGTTGCCGCGGGCGATCTTCTCAAACACCTCGGCCGTAATCTCACCGTTGTCGCGCATCTCCAGCAGGAAGCGGATGTAGTCGCGGACAAAGTCAAAATTCCGTGTTGCGCAGATATCGGTGCCGAAATAGAGCTGGTCCTGAAATTCGGTCATGAATTTAGCGGCGTATTCGCGGTCGCGCATAAGGGCGTTGCGGCCGCTGCCAGCGGAGAGGTCTCCGTGCAGATTCGGGTATTTGCGCATCAGGAATGGCAGGCGGCCTTCCTTATCAATCTTGCCCGTAGGATAGCCCAGGCGGTCCTGTTCCGACCTGATCGGGGCGATTTCTGCCCAGAAAGCCTGGGAGTGCCCCAGGAATGTCAGGTTGCGGAACAGTTTGAGGACCAACTCAAGCCGCGGCAGCCCCTCGTTATCAGCAATGCCGTAGCTGAACCCCGGCCGGATGGAAATATGAAAGGTCACGGGCATCTCATATTCCTCGCAGGCGGCAAACATATTCAGCATCAGCGGGTCGTCAAACCAGCGGTTGATGCAGACCTCGCCGACTCCTTGGCAGCCGATGCTCTTATAGTACCGTACCAGGCGTTCCATGCCGTCGGTGTAGGCGCTGTTGTCCACCATCTGCGGGTTGATATTGCAATACGGAATTATCCAAGGGTATCTGGTCTTGGCCATCTGCGCCAGCTCCTCTATCGACTGGCCCCCATGCGAACAGGCCTCGGTGAGGCCAGGCAGAACGACGGCCTTCTCAATCCCGACCTCCTGGTAGAATTTCTCCAATTCATCTGGCGAGGCATAAGTAGAGCCGTCACGCCGCGGCATGACCGGCACAAACCTGGTGTGGACGTGGATGTCGATGAACATAGAAACCTCCTGACCATGCGGTTGCAAAAAAAGGCTGCTTTTGACCGGCAAATTCACCTAAGAGCGCCTCAGCTGGCGTTGGCACAGCCGCTTATCCTTTCCAGTCAATCCCAAAATATTCCCGCAGGCCGGCCTGGAATTCCGCTTCGGTCCGGACCAGGAATTCCTTGATTTTGCCCTCTCCCAGTCCGATCCGGAACAGGCGCACTTTCATGCCGGTTTCCGGGTCAAACGCGTCAACGATGCTGTTGCGGCCCAGTGGCGTCGCCATGTGCACCATCGTCTTCGCCAAAAACGGCGAATCGGGATGGGTGGCGCAGTAGTAATGCGGATAGGCAAAGTCAATGGCCTGCTGCGGGTCCTCGGTGAACGAATAAAAATTGGCATAGCCGGCGTCGGTTTCGACTTGCACGATCCAGCCGAGAATGGGGTCGGTGACGACGCGGTAGTTGAGTCCTTCGCGCTCCTGGATGATATCAGCTTCAAAGCGCAGGGGAGTCTGTGGGCAGACGCGTCCGACACCGACATCAGCCAGGTACGGTCCCTCCGGCAGGTCAACGCGGAGAATGCGATGGCGCCGCTTCGGTACAGAGAGGGGTTCGCCTAAAAGCCAGCGGCCGAAGAATTCGGTCACCTTGAAGCCAAGCTGCCGCAGCAGCCAGGTGTACAGACCATTCAATTCAAAGCAGTAGCCACCGCGCCGCCGGTTGACAATCTTGTCATACATGACTTCGACCGCCAGCGAGCATTCGCGACGGTACAGCAGGTCGAGATTTTCATAAGGAACGCTGGTAAGGTGGGCTTTCTGCACCGCTTTCAAGGTCGCCAAAGTCGGCTCCTGCGATCCCTCATAGCCAATGCGCCGCAAATACTTTTCTACCGTCATCATATTGTTGTTCATGCCTCCCGTTTCTAACGGCTCCTAAGCAAAAGACCATCCACGGTTGAATCACAGATAAAAAAAGACGACTCCGCCAACGGGAATCATCTCTGCCTGGCGGCGCTTTCGCGCAACCAGCGACAAGCTCCGCCCTCAACGCCTGTTAATTATAATGGAACTCTGCCAAAAGTCAATCCGCCAAGCCTTGTTTCAGCGGTTATTGCGGTTATTAATCAGTACTTTAACCGTATCTCCCTTGGCGATTTCCGCGACCGCATAGAAGCCTTTGGGGATTTGCTCTGATAAGGCTACCGTAAACAAACCATTGGTGCGCTCGCAGAAATCAACGCCTTTGGCGACCACGTTGCCTGCTTCATCTACAATATGGCGTCCCTGGAAGTTGGCGTTGTCCAGTCTGGTAAAGTAACCGTAGAAGAAAGTGGACTCGGGGCGAATCGTATAGTTATTTTCCCCGATGGGGGTGAATTCCAGCCGGCCGACATGGGTTTTGCTGGCGTTGAGTATGATCACATCTTTCTTAAGGGAATCTATTGACCAGCTGCCGGGGCGGCCTGCTCCGTACGATATCAAGGCTTTGCCCGCACTGGCGTCAACGATGCCGCCGCCATCCCACTGCACGGTCAACTGTACTTTCCCGTTTTTCTCGTGAACCTCGCTTATGCTCCCGGTTATGGCCGTGCCGGAGCTATGGTGCTCGCAGAGGCTGCCATCCGCCTGGTAGCGCCAGACCGCGACTTGCGCGTTGCTCCGCAACCCCTGGAAAGTGTGCATGGCGCCGTCGCCGACAAACCAGAGGTCTTTGCGCCCGTCAGACAATTCTATCAGATAGGCGCGGACATCCTGGCCGCCTGGCTTCACCGGGACTGTCGTCACCGCCAGCACCTTAGAGCCAGCAGCGTCCTCATCGGCAAAATGGATGACTTTGGCAAATACGGAAACCTCCGCCCCATGGTCCCGGCGTATGATATAGGGTACTGCCTCCGCGTCCTGGACCGGCATGCTCTCAGCCTGATAATACTCGCGGCCTGGTTCACCGGGAAAGTCCACTGTGATAGCTTGCCGCAGAGACGCCTGGCCTGCAAAGATGGCATTGGTGAAACGGAAACGCTGGGTGGAATAGTCCGGTGCAATGGCTTTGGCTGGCTTGACCAGCAGGTTATAGCCATCGCCGTCCGGAATCCAGTAATACGCCTTGCCGGTCTCGCCGCTGAGCCGATAGTCCGGCAGGAAATGCTGTCCCTTGAAACGGTCTCCGCCCAGGGCAAATTGATCCATGGGCGTGAATTCGAGCTGCGTTTCCATCTTTGACATAACGCTGTGCCAGCTGTCATCGCGGAATTCGCCGCCTTGCGCTATCGAAATATCAAGCCAATAGTCCAGCGAACCGTCGGGGGCATCGGCCTGCCCCAGCAGGCGCTCATTGCGGAGAGCGCCTTCCCGGACATAGCTGTACGGATGCTTGGCACGCACGTACTGCGCCGAGCCGTCCGGCTGCCAGGCCAGGATTTCACCGCCGCCGGAAGGAAGTGCGTTTTTGGCGTTGAAAGTGACCTGCTGGTGGGAGACACTCGCCGAGGCCCAGCCAAAGCGATATTGGGCATCATAATAGCCTGGGTCGTAACTCCATTCCGCACCGAGATTATAGAACAGCCAGCTGAGGCATTCCGCCTGGCCGTGCTCGTATAGCGCACCGAAAAGCAGCTGCAGGCCATGGGAGGCCGAAGGCGTGCCTCCGCGCAGAATGGCATAGCCCTTGCCACCATAGAGGACGGATTTCCCGGCAAAGTAATCTGCGGGAGCAGGAGGCGCTGCAGCCAGCGCTTTTACATCATCGTGGGAGATGCGGAAAAGCAGGGACGAGCGCACAGGGACATCAGGCTTGTCACCGTATGCGGCGCGCAGGAACTCGGCGCAGCGCTGTTTGTGCTCCGGTTTTCGCACTCGCGACCAAAGATACCAGGCGTCCCTGAGCTGCTTGTCCATCGCGTAATTTTTGGTTGACTTTCCAGTTCTGGGCGCACGCATATTCGTGGGGGCGGTCACCTGTTTGTCAGGGCCATTGACATTGTCACCGTCCGTAGGCAGGCGTCCGCCTACTTCAGCGCGGTCGAAATACCGGAAGAGCGAGTTGAAGAAGGCAGGTTCGTCATACGGCGGCTCGGCACCTGGAATGCCTTGACGCCTGGCGGCATCCAGCAGGTCAGCCAAATCCATATACATATCGAACGTATGCAGGCCGTAGCTGTGGCTGCTTTCCACATAGAATCCATCCCTGTCTATGGTCACGCCCAGCATTGCCTGCAGGCCCAGCGCCTGGTCCAGCAGGACCTCGACCATTTCGGGAATGCCCAGGGCGACTCCGACGGAGGCTGTGCCGCGCAAATAGTCAGCGTGCCCGTTTATGAGCTGAGTGCTTTCCAGGGCAAATCCCAGGCAATAGATACCACCGTTGAAGAGGATGTTTTTGGCGATGTTGTCAAACATCGTTTTGCCAGGTGCGGTAAACGATGGCTTGCCAAGTTCTCCCGACGGCATGATGGCCTCAAAGCACCAGACATAGTGCATCAATGCCCGCGCCACTTGGAAATAGGGCCGGTTGAGGCGCCCGCCGCAGTTTTCGTCGCCTTTGGCGATGGGATAGTCCAG
>JAAZIZ010000254.1 GCA_012800565.1 Lentisphaerota bacterium | reverse complement strand
AGGCTGCAGCGCGGGAGCCTGCCAGGCAGCCGCACTGGGCGGGCCGGCAACCGGCAAGGTGCCGCCGGAGGCGGAAGAACGGGAGCCTGCAGCAGGAGCTGACGATGACAGCGGCGGCGGGGAGGGCACAGCTGACTGCAGCTCGGCACCACCGGGCAATCCCCGCAGAGCCTGGCGCAAGGCAGCGGAAATGATATTGGCGATGCGCATCGGTTCGCGGAAACGCACCTCGTGTTTGGTGGGGTGAACATTCACATCGACCCGTTCCGGAGCGAGGTCCAGGTACAGCACCACGCTCGGATAGCGCCCTTTGAGAATCAAGGTATCGTAGGTGTCACGGATGGCAAAATAGACCGTATCGGCGGTAGCCGCCCGGCCGTTGACGATGATGCGCTGCTCACGGCGGTTGTTGCGGGTAAAGCCTGGCTTACTGATATAGCCATAGACATGCAGACCGTCCTCGCTGTAGTTTACCGGCAGCATGGCCGCAAAAGCATCCTTGCCCAGCAGCATGGCGGTTCGTGCGGCGATATCTTGGGCAGCCGTAACCTGCAGCGCTGCACGACCGTTGAGATGCAGCTCAAAGGCGATATCCGGGCGGGACAAGGCCAACAGGCGCATGGTCTCTTCAATATGTGAGTCTTCGGTAGCCGGGCCCTTGAGAAATTTCCTGCGGGCGGGAAGATTCCCGAACAGGTGACTGACTTTGATATTGCAGCCTGGAGCACAGCCGCAGTCGGAAATATTCTCAATTTTGCCGTAGTTGACTATGATCTCGGTACCAGTCAGAGAATCCGCAGTACGGGTCTGCAGCAGGAAACGCGACACCGAGGAGATGCTGGGCAGCGCCTCGCCCCGGAAGCCCAGGGTATGGATTTGCCCTACGTCGCTCTCTTCCCGGATTTTGCTGGTGGCGTGCGCTTCCAGGCAAAGCATGGCATCCTGCCGGTCCATGCCGCAGCCGTTGTCAATGACCTGCAGGAGTTTCTGGCCGCCTTGTTCGCTGTTGACTCTGATCCGGGTGGCACCGGCATCAATGGAATTCTCCACCAGTTCTTTCAAGACGGAGGCGGGGCGTTCAATCACTTCGCCGGCGGCGATGCGTCCGGCGACCTCGGCGGATAGTACTTTAATGCTGCCCATAATATTAGACCATTGCAGATGGCAATGCTGAATCGGCGGTTGCCGGGATAACAAATGCTGACAATAACGACAAGCAGCTCAAGGGTGCCCGCAATTGCAGCAATACGCCCTCAGCGATAAATTTCTCACTGTCCAGAGCGCAGTTTTTGCGGATGGTGCTGATCAGGTCATAGCGGTCATGGGGTATAAGCACCGTGAGCTGTTCCATTCCGGCTGAGACTTGTACAGATAATTCGCGCAGCAGTTCAGGCAGCCCTTCGCCCGTCTGGGCGGAGACCAGCAGTGCTTCCGGATATTTGCGCTGCAAGCGTTGCCGTTGCAGCGGCGTGCTGAGCAGGTCGCATTTGTTCAAGACCATAATCATGGGTGGATTCTTGATGCCGATATCCTGCAGCACCTGCAGCGTGGTCTGATGATGTTCGTCCAGGCTGTCTGAGCTGGCATCAAGAACCTCAATGATGAAATCTGCCAGGCGTGTCTCTTCCAAGGTGGCTTTGAATGCTTCCACCAGCAGGTGGGGCAGCTTGCGGATAAATCCGACCGTATCGCCCAGCAGCAGGTCCAGTCCGCCGGGCAGTGCCAATCGGCGGATAGTGGGGTCGAGAGTGGCGAACAACTTGTCTTCAGTAAGCACTGAGGATTGGGTCAGGGCATTGAGCAGCGAGGATTTGCCGGCATTGGTGTATCCTACGATAGCTGCCACCGGCACCGGCTTGCGCAGGCGTTTGCTGCGCTGGACATCGCGTTGCTGGCGCACTTCGGCCAGCTGTCCCTTGAGTTTGGCAATGCGGTTGCGAACGATACGGGAGTCCATTTCCAGTTGTTGCTCGCCTTCAGCTCTGCCTCCCAGACCGCCAGCCATGCCGCGCTGCCGGCTCAAGTGCGTCCAGCGGCGTTTCAGGCGGGGCAGGGCATAGACTGCCTTGGCCAGTTCAACCTGCAGCACAGCTTCGCTGGTATGGGCCCGGGCGGCAAAGATATCAAGAATGACCTCCTGGCGGTCGATCACCGGCAAGTCGGTTACCTTCTCCCAATTGCGCTGTTGTGCCGGAGTAAGGAAGTCATCGATGATAATCACTTCTGCACCAAGGGCTGCGGCTTCCTGCGCCAGTTCATCGGCCCGACCGCTGCCAACGATCAGAGCGGGATTGGGGATGCGGATTTTTGCCACCTGCGAGCCGACTACCGGCAGTTCCAGAGTCGCAACCAGTTCGGCGAGCTCGTCCAGCAGCTCTTGGGCTTTTTCGGCTGAATCTCCCTGGTGCTGAATACCGATCAGGAATGCCGTCTGGGGTCTGTTCTCATCTTCCTGCACAATGATTGTGCTGCTTTTTCTCATAATTGCTTAAGATATCCGTACTTTTATGTTGCAAACTTCACTTTCCCGCAGGGCCAGACTGCGGTCTTTGACGCGGAAGAGCAGCAATTCGTTATTGAATGGCTTCCTGCCCTCGCAGCGCACCATGGTGCCTGGCAACAGGCCGAGTTCAGTGCATTTCTGCTGCTCCTGCTTATTGTCCGGCAAGCTGATTATCTCTGCTTCTTCACCCATCTGGAGCTGGTCCAGCGACAAAAGCGGCGCCTGGTTGCCGATGGCGGGCATTTGTTCGGCCAAGAATTCGCGCAACCGGCGGCAGTCCTGACGGGTGCTTATGGCTTCGGTCAGGGCCAGAAAACGAGCCATGGACCTTTCAGTCAGAACGTGTTCAATCTTGCAGGCTGTAGCATCTGCTTCCTGTTCGTCAAGTTTCAGGATATCGGAAAAGAAGCATTTCATCACCTGATGGCGATGCCGGATGACATTAGCCAGTTCCAGACCTTTTCGGGTCAAAGAGACAGGGACATGGGGCTGATAGCGGATAAGATTGCGCAGCGACAAAGCCTGCAGCGCGTTTGAGACTGAGGGCATGGAGACCCCCAGACGCTCGGCGATGTCTTTAGTGTGGGCGAATTCGTTATCCTGTATTATTTCGGCGATAGCTTCCAGATAATCTTCCAGGCTGCTGGAAATTTCCATATCTCTCATTAGCATACTCTCCATAGCGCAAGCCGGGAATCAGATTGCCGCAAAACATCTTAATATAGTCTGCGCCTGACCAGAAAGCAAATAGAGAAAAGTTCATAATACGGTCACTTGAGCAGGCGCACAATTCGTTCAGCCGGAACGGGGATTTTTTGCAGCTCATGCTTTGGCACTGCTGCGCTTCTGTGGCTTCTCTGCGGCGGCCGGGAGGATTTTCCGGAGAAATTGTCCGGTATAGGATTTTTTCACTTTCGCGACCTGTTCCGGGGTGCCGGCAGCAACAATGCACCCGCCCTCATCTCCGCCTTCCGGACCAAGATCGATAATGAAATCAGCGGTTTTAATGACATCCAGGTTGTGCTCAATGACTAAAATGCTGTTTCCCTGATCGCGCAGAGAAATCAGGACATTGAGCAGCTGCTCAATGTCCGCCAGATGCAGTCCGGTGGTGGGCTCGTCCAGGATATACAATGTATGTCCGGATGTCCGACGGCTCAATTCGGTGGCCAGTTTCACCCGCTGGGCCTCACCGCCGGAAAGGGTGGTGGCAGGCTGCCCCAAATGGATATATCCCAGCCCGACCGCACGCAGGGTTTCCAGCTTGTTCTTCAGTCGCGGAATGGCAGCAAAGACTTCGCAGGCCTCATTGACCGTCATCGCGAGCACATCGGCGATATTGCGGCCCTTGAAGCGGACGTTCAGGGTCTCACTATTGTATCGCTTGCCGTGGCATTGTTCGCAACTGACATAGACATCGGGAAGGAACTGCATTTCGATTTTCTTGACGCCGTCTCCCCGGCAGGTCTCACAACGTCCGCCCTTGACATTGAAGCTGAAACGTCCTGGAGTATAGCCGCGGACTTTGGCATCGTTGGTCTGGGCGAAGATGGAGCGGATGATGTCAAAGAGCCCGGTGTAGGTGGCGGGGTTGGAGCGCGGGGTCCGTCCGATAGGGCTTTGGTCGATGACGATCATCTTGTTTATATATTCCAGCCCTTCAATGGCGCGGTGGCGGCCAGGTTCATCCCCTTTCAGGCCGAAATGTTTTTTCAAGGCCAGGTTCAGAATCCGGTTCACCAGGGTACTTTTGCCTGAGCCGGAAACGCCAGTGACGCAGGTAAAAGTCCCTAAGGGGATGCTTACGTCGATATTTTTCAGGTTATGCTCACAGGCTCCCAGGATACGGAGGAAATTGCCGTTTCCAGGCAACCTTTTTTCCGGCAGGGCGATATGCCGTTTTCCAGACATAAACTGCCCGGTAACGGAATCGGGACAGGACATGATCTGGTCTGGTGTGCCGGCGCAGACCACCCGGCCGCCGTTGCGCCCGGCACCGGGGCCAAGGTCAGCGATGAAATCTGCGGCCATGATGGTATCCAGGTCATGTTCCACCACGATGACTGTATTGCCCAGATCGCGCAGTCTCTGCAAGGTATTAAGCAGGCGGGCGTTGTCGCGCTGGTGCAGTCCGATGCTGGGCTCATCCAGGATGTACAGCACTCCGACCAGTCCGCTGCCGACTTGGCTGGCCAGACGGATGCGCTGTGATTCGCCGCCGGAAAGGGTGCCGCTTTCGCGGTTCAGGCTAAGGTAGTTCAGGCCTACGGCGCGGAGAAAACCGAGGCGGGATTTGATTTCCCGGCACAGGTCCTGGGCGATTTCCTGTTCCTGTCCCTGCAAATTCAGGTTTTCGATGAAAGAATATGCGTCATCAATGCTCAAGGAGCAGAATTGATGGATATTCAAGTCACGGATAGTCACGGCCAGGTATTCCGGCTTCAGGCGTGCGCCCTGGCAAACAGGACAGAGCTCAAAGCTCATATGCTCCTGCAGGCGTTCGCGCAGTTCATCACTCTCCGCTTCCCGGTGTCGCCGCAGCAGGTTCGGGATAATGCCCTCGAACGGCTTGCGCCATTCCCGAACCTTGCCGCGCATCCAGAAGTCGAAAGTGATGATTTCCTCGCCGCTGCCATAGAGCAGAATCTGGCGGATATTCTCCGGGAGTTTCTCCCAGGGTGTAGTGAGGCTGAATTGATAATGCTCCGCCAGGCAGCGCAGGTAGTGGTTGTAGAGGATAATGGTCCGGCGCATTCCCCGGCGCCAGAGCGGAATGGCACCGTTCTTGATCGACAGGCTGGGGTCAGGGACGATGGCTTCCGGGGTAAATATCAAGCGTTTGCCCAGCCCGTCGCAGGCGGGACAAGCTCCGAAAGGGTTGTTGAAAGAGAAGTTCCGGGGCAGCAATTCGCCGAAGCTCAGCCCGCAGGGGATGCAGGCCAGATGCTCGCTCAGGATTTCCTCGCGCCAGCCGCTCTTGCTGTTCGGGTCCTCCTGCAGTACCACTATCATGCCGTTGCCGAGGCGCAAAGCCAGCTCTACTGAGTCCATCAGGCGACCGCGCTCAATGTTGCCGGAAACCAGGCGATCGACCACCGCTTCCAGAGTATGGCGGATGTTTTTGCCTAAGTTTATATCATCTTCCAGAGAAAGAATTTGTCCATCAATGCGGGCCCTGACAAAGCCATCCTTGCGCATTGTTTCCAGCACTTCCCGCAGCTCGCCTTTACGTCCGCGGATATATGGTGCCAGCAGCATCAGTTTGCTGCCTTCCGGGTAGGCGAGAATCTTCTCGCCGATCTGTTCGGCGCTTTGGTTTTGGATGGCTTGGCCGCATTTGGGGCAATGCGGATGGCCGCAGTGAGCATACAGCAGTCGCAGGTAGTCATAGATTTCCGTGGTGGTGGCCACGATGGAGCGCGGTGAACTGCCGGCGGAGCGCTGCTCGATGGCAATAGCCGGCGAGAGTCCCTCAATATGCTCAACGTTGGGTTTTTGCATCCGGTCGAGGAACTGCCGGGCATAGGCGGACAGGCTCTCGACGTAGCGGCGCTGGCCTTCAGCGTAGATGGTATCAAAAGCCAGTGAAGACTTGCCGGAACCACTCGGGCCGGTGATAACTATCAGACGGTCGCGCGGAATACGCAAGTCAATGTTCTGCAAATTGTGCTGACTGGCACCGTGGATTACTATATCGCTCATTATGCTTGTATACCTGATAGGAATACGACTGCCGGAAGGGCGTAAAATCAGCTTTCGCCAGGCTGCCGGTTCAGTTCTTCAGGAGATGCTTATGCAGGACTTGCAGTGCTTCAGCGTAGCCCTCGAAGCCTTTGCCGCAAATGCACTGCAGACATACGGAACTCAGATATGAGAAACGGCGGTATTCCTCCCGCTTGCTGATATCGCTCAGGTGCACCTCGACCGCAGGCAAGGCCACAGCCAGCAGCGCATCGTGAATGGCGATGCTGGTGTGGGTATATGCAGCGGCATTGATGACGATGCCCGCGAATGTGTTTCTCGCCGCCTGGATGGCATCGATAATAGCGCCTTCGTGATTTGATTGAAAACAATCGACTGTCAGGCCCAGCTGCTGGGCGGACTGATGCACAAACTGCACCAGATCGGCGTAGCTTTGCCGGCCATAAATAGCAGGTTCACGGAGGCCCAGCAGATTCAGATTCGGGCCGTTGATTACCAGTACACGCATAGATAATTCCTCGGGAAATTCTCGGCTGCAGAAGCAGCAGGAGGTAATCACATTTGGCTGGACATTTATCGACGGCGAGCGCACCGGACTTTAGCCTTGCTCACCGGGCAAGCCTGGTTGAAAAGCTGAATGTCCGCCAGCAATTCAGCTACGACCTGCATTGCGGCGCCCACTGCCGGCGCATCGTCAGTGACTGTTTGCAGAGTCAGCTTGAGCCGCTCAGCGGCAGCCGGAAACAATACTGCGTTGATGCTCTCCTGCAGGACCCTGAGATATCGTTGTCCGAGTTTCAGACAAAGTCCGGTCAGCAGCAGGTTGTTAGGCAAAAGGTTGTTGACTTGATTGCCCAGCGCAGTGCCCAGGAAACGGGCAGCTGTGACCAGGATATCCCGGACCCGCGGGTCATCGGCCTGGGCCATCTCCAGGAGTTCCGGGACAGTCAATTGTGGCTGCTGCAGTCGCTCGCGCACTGCCTTGAGGATGCTTCCGATTGAGGCTCTGGTCTCAAGGCAGCCGCAGCGTCCGCAGGGGCAGGGCAAGCCGTCCAATTCGCTGATATTATGTCCGAATTCACCGCCCTCATGGCCGTCATCCAGATATATCTTACCCGAATGGGCGATGCTCATGCCAATGCCCCAGCCGGCCGAAACGAGCATCAGAACACCTTGTTTCAAGGCAGGATTATTGTTGATTGCCTGCCGGTGCAGACAGCTGATAAGATTAAAGACCATCGGGTTCTGCCCGAATTTGGTCGCAAAAAACTCGTGCAGATTGAATCCGCTCTGATTTGGTTTTCCGACCAGATTATGCAGAGCCATGTCTTTGCAGGCGAATGTCCCGACCACTGCCAGACCCATTCCT
>JAAZIZ010000253.1 GCA_012800565.1 Lentisphaerota bacterium | reverse complement strand
GGCTATTTCAGCCAACGGGCGCTATGTCGGCTTTGCCACTGCCGCCAATCTGACTGGCTACCAGGGGGATTATCCCCAGGTGGTGCTCGCTGATTGCGGATTCTATGCCGCAATCGCCGATTTTACCTCCGCTTCGGGAAATTTCTCGACCCTCGAATTAAGCGGTAATTTCCGGCCCGAAGAGACCACCGTTACATTGCTCCAGGCCCTGACGGCGGGACAGCTGCAGACTGCTGCTGGGCAGGAAGTCGTGGCTGGGCAGGCCTATCCTGTCGCCAGTTTTCCCTGGCGCTATTTTGCCTCCGGTACTCCAGGCAGCGTGTCTTTGTCCTTGCGGGTGCAGGAGAATGGGCAAAGCGTTGATCTGGTCACGGTATTACAGCTGCAACAGGAATATGTGAGCCTGACCGACAAGGGCGAGCATGCACCTGCACTGGCACCAGGTGAATATTACGAATATGGCGGTCTGTCTTGTTCCGAGGATGGCAGCCGGGTATCTTTTGTCAGCGATGCACCGCTCAGCAGTGAGGATCAGGATACCGGCAGCTGGTATGATGCGAATGTCCATCTCAGGGATTTCGCGACCGGGCAATTGACTGTATTTCCCCGGCAGAGCGCCTGGCCGCTGCAGACTGCTTTGTCCGGAGACGGCAGGCGGCTGTTGCTGCGGGAGAATGACAATAAGCTGTATTCCTGGAATGGGGTTACTATCAGCCTGGTGGCGGAAAATGTTTCGGAACAGTTTGCGCTGTCAGTCGATGGCAGTCGTCTGGCCTATATTGCGACCAACGGCACAGTCTATTGGCAGGAGAGTGGTGCCGCGCCCCAGGCTCTGGCGACTGATGCCAGGCTGGAAGTGTCCCGCAGCCTGGCCCTGAACCGGGATGGTTCGGTGCTGGTTTATGTGTCAACCAGCGGTTTGAAAGTCTGGCATCTGTCAACCGGGGCAGTGAGTACATTGCTGGCGGCTCAAGAAGTCAAAGACTTGTCCCTGAATATGAGCGGCTCTAAGGTGTATTTCCGCAAAGATGCTTCCTGGCAGTCTTTGGACTGCGGCGGTCCTGGGCGGGAGCCGCAGAAGCTGCTGTCTCCTGCCGATGCCGATTATGCCGGCCTGCTGCTGTCCGGCAATGGTCGCTATGTGACCTACACACGGAAAAATGGCAGCCTGGCGCAGCAGTATCGCCTGGACCTGCATACCGGGAGTGAGCTCTGTCTCAGCGAGGGCGGCGATGCGACCTGTGTGGCCAATGGCGCCAATATGGCCATTTCCGGTGCCGGCACCTGGGTCTATTTTACCTCGCTGGCCGCGAACCTCGCCGGTGGTGACACCAACGGACAGCTGGATATCTTCCGGACGTACATCGCGTCTGATGCGGGAGTCCCCGCAGAGTTGACTTCCAAGGTGCAGACCGCCCAGGAGGACGAGGAAAGCATCCTGCCGCTGACCTTTACTTCCTCCCGGAGCCAGGACGCAATCCCAACTCTGCTGGATACTGCCACGACCGCAGGTGGTACGGTGCGGCTGCGCACACCGTCCTTTGAACATCCCTGGTACAGCGTGGTATATCTTTCCGCGGCCGATTACGTCGGGCAGGATTCATTTCAGCTGACCCTTTGGGATGGCACTGTCCACAGTGCGGCTCAGACGGTTACGGTTACAGTGCAGAATGTCAATGATCCACCTCAATGGCTGGTTCCGGATTCGCCGCTGCCTTTCGGTCAACTGGGCGATACAGGCGGTCAGATTACCTGGACGGTGATACTGGCGGAAGGGGAAACGGCATATTTGGCGCTGCCGGATTGCCTGCGGGACCCCGATCTGGCCAATCCGGCGCCTGATATCGACAGCATAGCATATTCTCTGCCGGATGGGCCCGAGGGCGGCTGGGCGGACATTGATGGCTCAAAATTGCAGCTGTCGCCAGGTTATGACCTGGTCGATAAAGCAACCGGCAGTCGTGTTTTCACTTTCACCTGTCGGGCTGCCGATTGGGCCGGTGAACAGGCAGACCTGCAGGTCAAGGTCACGGTCCAGCATCGCAACCGGCCGCCAAAACTGGGCGTCACCGAGCTCCGATACCAACAGCAGGACGGTGTGCGACTAGATTATGCGGATTTCGCTGCATCCGACCCCGATGGCGATGCACTGAAAATTGCTTTTGCGCTTCCGCCTGGCTGCAGCCTGCAGGACAAGGATAATGCGGCTTTGAGCGAAGCGCAGATTGCCGCCGGACTGGCTTCAGAGTCTTTCCCACTGCGGCTGTTGATTCCCGGCAGTGCGGCAGACCAGCTGGAGATGAGCGCCTGGGCAGTGGATGAAGAATCTGCCGTATCAGCTCCAATACCCGTGATCATCCTGCTGCGGGCAGTGACTTTCCGTCCTGCAGACCTTTGGAGCAACAGCGAGGACAGTGGCAGTTTGAAGCGCCTGGGCCTGGGCTGGAATCTGCTCTGTGTGCCATACTCACTGACCAGCGGGGAGGCGGCAACGCTGTTTGGTGCCGGAACGGCACTCTGGTTCTGGGCACCGGATAAGGATAAATATATGCTTATGGCTGAGGACACGGTCCTGGCGCCGGGGCAGGGCTTCTGGCTGTATCTGGATGATCCAGCGGCGCTGGCCTTGGCGGATATCGTGCTGCAATACGGTCGCACTGTCCCCGCGCCTTGGCCGGCCGGCTGGAACCTGTCCGGGCCGTCCTGGCAGGATTTGGAGCAGGCGACACGGCCGGCCGGCCGGCTCTGGGAATTGTCAGAGAATGTCTATACGGCCAGCGCTGAGTTCAACAATGGCCCATATTGGTTCCTGCAGCCGTAATAGTGGATTTCTTTGGCTGCGGCAGCAAGCTTCCGCAGCCTTGTCCCCGGAGGACTTTCGCCCTCGGGTTCAGGCGTTGCCCTGG
>JAAZIZ010000252.1 GCA_012800565.1 Lentisphaerota bacterium | reverse complement strand
TCCACCTCACCCCAGACGCAGCCCCGATACGTTTGTATGTCGGCGACGGCGACCTCGACTGGCCGGCCCGGGCAGAAGAGAATCGCCTTCTGGCCAGTTCGCTGACCCGCCTGGCCGGACACCAGGACACCCGCTGCTATGTCCTGCCGGGATACGGACACGGAGATGTCTATGTGCCGGCATTAGTGCTGCTGCTCAAGCATCTCTGGGAAATTGAGAACCGCAAAAAAACACCTTGAATTGCCGGCACTCGCTTGTGCGATACGCAATTCTTTCCCATTCAGAAAGCCGGCGCATTGTCCGGCACAGGAGACCATAACCATGGCAGTTCGTGTGCGTTTTGCCCCCTCCCCGACCGGACAAGTCCATATCGGCAATATCCGGGCCGCGATTTTCAACTGGCTTTTTGCCCGCCATCAGGGCGGCCAATTCCTGCTGCGGATTGAAGACACCGACCTGGAACGCTCAACTCCACAGGCCATCACCAACCTGCTTGAGGTACTTGAATGGCTGAAAATCGATTTTGATGAAGCTCCGCTGTATCAGACCTCGCAGCTGGCCCAGCACCACGCTGCAGCCGAGAAGCTGCT
Organism: Lentisphaerota bacterium; assembly: GCA_012800565.1. GTDB lineage: Bacteria > Verrucomicrobiota > Lentisphaeria > Oligosphaerales > Oligosphaeraceae > JAAZIZ01. The sequence goes on along the minus strand of JAAZIZ010000252.1, from coordinate 3,919 downwards.
TCGGGACGGCAATGCCTACCGGGACAGCAAGGGGGGCGAGGGAGAGGCCATACTGTTCCGGATTCCCTGGCAGGCGGAGAAATTTCCCGGCGTAGTGAGCGGTGGCCCCGCCACTATGCCCATTCATCCGGATACTCCGCTGTGCATCAGCGGCAAGGGGTTGGATTTCGCAGCCGTATCTCCCAAAGGCAAGGCCGCGCCAGGCGGCGGCTGCCTGGCCGGTTTCAAGGATTTGCAGGTCCTGGATGAAAGCGGAAACTGCATCTTCACTCTCGCTGAGCATATTGAGGAAATTCTCCAGAACGGCGCGTCTTTTACTCTCCCAGCTGCCCGGGAGCTGCGTTTCACCCGCCGGGTGATCACCTACCAGGACCTGGTGAAAGGGCTGATGAGCAAGCCGCTGGACAGTATGAAAGACCTGGTTATCGTGCGCAGCGACTCCTCGCCGGTCTTTCATCTGGCTAATGTGGTCGATGACATCACCCAGAAAGTCACCCACATCATCCGCGGCGATGACCATGTGGAAAATACTTTCCGGCATATCTTCCTGTTCGGCTGCCTCCAGGCCACAGTGCCGCAATACGCACACTTGCCCATGATCGTGAACAACGCCGGCAAACCCTACAGCAAACGCGACGGCGATGCATTCGTAGGAGATTTCCGCGCTAAAGGATTCCTGCCCGAGACGCTGTTCAATTATCTCAGCCTGCTGGGATGGTCGCCCGGCGATGACCGGGAAAAAATGAGCCGCGAGGAACTGGTTGCGGCTTTCAGCCTGGAACGCTGCCTGCGCGCATCCGCCCAGATGGACATCCAGAAGATGACCAACCTCAACGGCGCCTATATCGCCGAAATGCCGCTGCCGGATTTCCTGGCTGCCTGCCGGCCTTTCCTGGCTGCCACATCCTGGGGGAAAGACCTCCCGGAAGAGCTGTTCCGTCAAGTCGGGACGTTAATGCAGAGCCGGGTCAAGCGTTTTGTCGATGTCGAGCAATGGGAATACTTTTTTGTGGACCTTCCGTCCTACGATGAAAAACTCTGCGCCAAGCAGTTGCAGGACCCGCAAGTACTTGCCGCCCTGGCCAAGCTCCCGGAGCTCTTTGCCGCCCTGCCCCAGTTCAACGCTGCGGCCATTGAAAACGCCATCCATGCCTGCACTGAAGCTGTCGGCCTCGGCCAGGGGAAACTCAATCAGCCCCTGCGGGCCGCCGTCACTGGTATTGCCATCGGTGCCGGAATCTACGAAACTCTGGAGCTGCTGGGACGCGATAAGACCATCCGCCGCCTGAAACACATTCTGCAACGGCAGACCGCATCCTGAGCTGCCGTTGCGCTTTTCTCTTAACCCCACGCCTCCCAGCCCAATCGGAAGACATACATGCCGGAAAAATTACCCATCATCGCCATAGTCGGCCGTCCCAATGTCGGTAAATCGGCATTGTTCAATGCCATCCTCCGCCGTCGCATTTCCATTGTGCATGAGCAGAGCGGCGTCACCCGCGATCGCGTGGCTGCTCCGACTGAGCATTTCGGCTATCACTTCATGCTTGTCGACACCGGTGGTCTGGGTACCCTGAACCGGGAAAAGAATGTCGATCTGTTCGATGGGATGATCCGCGAGCAGGTAGCCGCGATCGTGGAGGAAGCCGCAGCCATTATCTGGGTGGTGAACTGCCAGGAGGGCATTACCCCTCAGGACGAGGAGGTCGGAGAATTTCTGCGCAAGACCGGCAAACCGGTGGTGCTGGCCGCCAACAAAGCCGATAACCAGACCGTTGCTCAGAGCGCAGTGGCAGATTTTGCCGCCTTGGGAATACCTGACATTGAGCCTACCAGCTGCACACATTCGTTCGGAGTCTCACAGCTGATGGATGTGGTGGTCAAGTATATCCCGCAGGTGGACAGCGCAAGCGAAAACGAAAAACGCCTCCGTGTGGCGGTGGTCGGTCGCCCGAATGTCGGGAAGTCCTCGCTGGTGAACCGTTTGTTTGGAGAAGACCGGATGATGGTCACTGACATCGCCGGCACCACCAGAGATGCAGTCGATATCCCGGTCGATCTGCAGCAGGATGGCCAGGTATTACCCCTGACCTTGATCGACACCGCCGGACTGCGCCGCAAAAAACAGATCGACACCGTGGTCGAATTCTTCAGTGCCAACCGCACGGAACAGGCCATCCGCCGCAGCGATATCGTGCTGTTCCTGATCGATGCCACTGACCCCTGCACCACCCAGGAACGCCGCTTGGGGCGCCTGATCGTCGATGCCAACAAACCCTGCATTCTGCTGGCCAATAAATGGGACCTGCTCTACAAGGAAGGTAAAAAACCTCAGGAGATGATCAAGCTGATCCGCTCGGAAATGCCGTTCCTTGACCACGCCCCGGTGCAAATCATCTCGGCTCTCAATGGCTATAATTTCAAGAGCATCTTCGCTCAGCTCCTGCATGTCCGTGAACAGCTTAAGGTGATGGTGCCGACCTCGGTCTTTAACCAGTTCCTGCAGGATACACTGCTGCGCAACCCGCCGATCTCAAAAGACAATAAACGCTTTAAGATATATTACGGCACCATGGTCTTCACCCCGCCGCCGAAATTCGTGCTTTTTGTCAACAACAAGAAGCTCTGCCCCAGCAATTACCTGAAATTCCTGGAAAATCAGGTCCGGGAAGCATTCTTCCCCCAAGCCGGGCTGCCGATTAATTTAGAGCTGCGCAACCGCGAGCGCCTGGAAGACTCCAAGCCTGCCCGCAAGGCTGCCGCGGGGGCGCATTTCAAGCGTCAGGCTGAAGCCAGCGATGTGAACCGCCGCATCCAACGCAGCAAGAACCGCCGGAAAGTCTGATATGCCAGACGAGTTTTTTCCCCCCATCGTGCTGGCCTCCTCTTCGCCGCGACGGCAGGAGCTGCTGCGCCAGGCCGGCATTGATTTCCTGCTCCATCCGGCTGACATCCCGGAGCCCTGCCGGCCCGGCGAAGCTCCTGCGCAGACTGTAATCCGCCTGGCGGAAGCCAAGGCCACAGCCGTATCCGAGCTGTTTCCCGGGCAGATTGTCCTGGGTGCCGACACCCTGGTATCCCTGGATGGCCGGGCCTTGGGCAAGCCGGCTGACCTGTCCGCGGCCAAAGCACTGCTGCACCAACTCTCCGGCCGGACCCACGAGGTCCATACCGGGGTCTGTCTCTGCCGCAAGGATGACTTTTCCTGCTCCTGGGTCTGCTGCAGCCGCGTGACTTTCAAGGAACTGAGCCACGCAGACATCGAACGCTATGTCTCGCTGGTCAATACCCTGGACAAGGCCGGCGCGTATGCCCTGCAGGAGCACGGCGAAATGATTATTGCCGCCGTCACCGGCGATCGCAACAACGTCATTGGACTGCCGATCGATGAGGTCCGGCAAAAATTGAAGGAAATTGTCCACGATGAGAGTTCTTCTGCAACGAGTATCTGAGGCCTCGGTCTCGGTGGCAGGCCAGGAGATCGGGCGCTGCGGGAAGGGTTTGTTGCTGCTGATTGGAATCAAGACCGGCGACAGCAGCGCGGAAGTGCATTATCTGGTAGAAAAATGCCTGCAGCTGCGCATCTTCGCCGATGCTGAAGGCAAGATGAACCGCTCGCTGCTGGATATCGGCGGAGAAATCCTGGCCATCAGCCAATTCACCCTCTATGCCGATACCCGCAAAGGACGGCGACCAAGCTTCATCGAAGCCGCGGCACCGGAAATCTCCGAGCCGCTGTACGAACTTTTTGTACAGGAACTCCGCGCCGCCGGGGTACGGGTAGCCACCGGGCAATTTGGGGCAGAGATGGCGGTCAGCCTGGTCAACGACGGACCGGTCACCATCCTGCTGGAAAAATAATCCCGCATTCGGGCATATATTTTCAGTATCAAAGAATCAGAAATAGTTCGCACTAATA
>JAAZIZ010000251.1 GCA_012800565.1 Lentisphaerota bacterium | reverse complement strand
TGCTGCGCTTGCGCCTGGAGGATGAATCAAGCGTTCTGCCGTTTCGTCTGCAGCTGCAGAATCTGAAAGGCGGGGATGGGAACGATATGCAGCTGTCTGTCCGCACCGTTTGGGGCGGGAATTTCGCCTGCCTGCAGGCGACTGTGAAGCCGGCAGACGGACGTTTCTCGCTGGCGACGGACTTTTCTCTGCAGGGCGACAGCCTGCCGCGGCCTTGGCGCAGCCAGCTGCCTGCCCAGGCATCTCTGCAGGGCCGCCTGGTGCTTGACGGTCAATGGAATGATTTGACCTCTTTGCCGGAACAGCTGAACCTGAAGCTGCCGCTGCAGATGGCAATCGGCAGTGCTGACTGGGAGCTCACCGGGCAGCCCAGTCTGAGCCTGCGCCGCACCGGTGACAGCGTGACCTTGCAGGTGCAGAATATGCACTTGCGCTGGCAGCAACAGCAGGCGATGCGGCTTGACAAGCTTGAAATCAAGGCTGACCTGGCGGAGGGAAACCTCAGTGGCGGCATCCTGCTGGCCCAGGAGAATCAGCCCGCGCAGAAACTGAGGCTGAGCGGCGGTTGGACAGCCCCGGCGGCGACGAACGCGGTTGAACGCCTGCTGGCGCTGCTCCGCGGCACCGCCAAGGTGGAACTGCAGCTGCAGACAGACGCGGAAAACGGCGAACTCAAGCTGAATTTGCCGGGATATGAATTCTGCGGCCAGAATCCGGAATTACGTTTGTCCTGGGCGGGAGACGGTGATGCAGCAGCTGGAGCTGTCTTGCAGCTTAATGAGTTAACGCTGCGCCGGCAGCAGGATGGTCTGACCGGCCGGCAGTTGGCAGTCCAGGCGCAATTCTCCAGTCAGGAATTGTCTCTGCAGGGGACCCTCGCGAGCCTTGCTGTCGGACGTGATGACTGGCAGGCGGAAGCATCCGGAATCGTGCTTGCCGCCCAGGGCAAAACTGGCGGTCTGCAGGGGCAGCTCAGCGCAGCGGCATTGTCTGTCGCCGGGCCTGAGCTTGAACTCCAGTTCCCGGGGTGCGATTTGACGCTGGCAGGAACGTTGCCGGACAATCGCGGTGGCAGGCATTATTCCGGCCGGCTGACGGTAAAAGATGGCCGGATGCAGGAACGTCGGACGAATCTGACGGTCGAAGAAATAAGCACTGAGCTGCCTTTTTTCTGGCCGTTGCCGGATGCCTCCACAGGCGTAAACGGCTACCTGCAATTGGGACAGATAAGCCGCGGCAAGGGCGCGATCGGGCATCTCCGGCTGGATTGCACCTGGACGCCGGGCGGCTTGCAGGCTCAGGGGACGGCCGTGCTGCTGGGCTTGCAGACTGCCTTGACAGGCGGCTTGCAGGTCAAACCTGACGGTGCTTTGCAGGCTGAAGCAGCACTGCAGCTGCCGCAGCAGGCGTTGCCGGATAAGCTTCCCGTGCGGGAGTGGCTGCCTGCCTGGAAAGACCTTGAGCTGGCGGCAGAGCTTGCAGGCGAAGCGCATTTCCGCTGGGAATCCGGGCGCCGCCCGGCCGGGGACGCGCGCCTGCAAGTCACCGAGCTTAACGCAAGCAGTGCTGCCCATAAAGTGGCCTTGCGCGGCGGGAAAATCGCGTTGGAATTCCCCCGCCTGCCGGAGGTTGCGACTGCCGGCAGTCAGCGTCTGTCTTGTCGGGAATTGACTCTCGGCCGGCTTGCATTCGGCCCTGGAATGGTGCTGTTCCGGATTGACAACCCGCGCCTGGCATACCTGGAATCGCTTCGTTTGGGCTGGTGTGACGGTACCATCCGCACCAGCAGCATCAAAATTTCTCCGGACAGCGACCGCCTGCTGCTGACTTTGTATGGCGACCGTCTGCGATTGCCGGCGATTCTGGGGCAATTCGGGTTTGGCAGTGCTGAAGGAGAAGGGCGCATCAGCGGCAGTCTGCCGTTGGTGCTTTCCCGCGACAACATCCGTTTCCGGGATGGCTTTTTGTACTCTACTCCTGGTGAGACCGGGCAGATCAACCTGCAGCCCAGCGCTCTGGTCCGCAACACTGCTGCCAGCAACGAGCAGATGCAGCTGGCGCTGGAGGCGCTCCAGGATTTCAGCTACAACTGGGTGCGCTTGGCACTGAATACTGATGCGGAGGCTTTGCAGCTGAAACTGCAGCTGGATGGCAAACCGAATCAGCGGCTGTATTTCCGCCCTCATCCCCAGGGCGGCGGATTTGTCAAATCCGAGGTCGCCAACGATTTTCAGGGGTTGGGCTTGAATTTGAATATCAGGGTGCCGTTGCAGGAGTTCCTGCATTATTACGGTAATTGGCAGAAATTAACTCATTGACGGGAAAGCAAATCAACAGAGGAGCATCGGAATGCAGCCATTGAGAGTACTATTATGCAGCCTGCTGCTGTTGCTGGCAGTCTCTTGCAGAACTCGCCACGAAGTCAGCACCACCAGCACTGTTGCCCCCATTGAAATCAAACCCATACATATCACCATTGATATCAATCTCAAGGTTGATAAAGCACTGGATGACTTCTTTGGCGATATCGATCGAGCCAGATGAGCGAAAAAGGAGCGTGACAAAAATGAAAACAAAATTTTTCTTGGCCTTGAGTCTGTTGGTTTTTCTGAGCGGGCGGGTAGTTTTGGGGCAGGATAACAGCGCTGAAGCGATTCGTGAACGGATGCTTAATCGCCTTGAGAAGATTTCCGAGCTGAAGAGTCAGGGTGTGATTGGTGAGAACAACACCGGCTATCTGCAGGCGGTGGATGCCACTCTTCAGCCTGAGCAGAGTGAGCTGGTCACTAAGGAAAACGATGACCGCAAGCTGGTGTACACTGCGATTGCCAACAAGCAAGGCACAAGCGTTGAGCTGGTCGGCAAGCGCCGGGCGATACAGATTCGCGAGCAGGCTAAAACCGGCGAGTATATAATGGATGATGAAGGAAAATGGGAGAAGAAAAAATAGCCGTGCGAAGATTCCTGTACCGTGGAGCTGCATAGGCGTCACAGCGCCTGTGCAGCGCTACGGTATATGCTTCAGCGTATTAATCTGAGCAAATATCTGCACCAGACCAGGTGCTTACTAACCCCGAGTCGATGCAAATGACAAAACGTACTCCTCCGCTGCAAACGGTTCAAATATCACTGCTGCAGAGCCGTGCTTTTCCCACCCGCTCCGAAGCCATGGCCAATCTTGACCGGCAAATCGCGCTTGCGGCGGCTGCCGGCAGCAAGATCATCTGTACCCAGGAACTCTGTCTGGATGAGTATTTCTGCCGCCGCCAGGACCCCGATTTATTCAATCTCGCGGAGGCTATTCCCGGTCCCTTGACGGAGCATTATTCCAGTCTGGCCCGGCAGCACGCGGTGGTGCTGGTGCTCTCGCTGTTCGAGAAATGCGCTCCGGGATTGTGCTACAACACTGCGGTGATTCTTGATGCTGACGGGACGATGCTGGGGAAATACCGGAAAATGCACATTCCGCAGGACCCCGGTTTCGAGGAGAAATTCTATTTTGCCCCCGGCGACCTTGGTTTTCAGGCTTTCACGACCGCTTATGGGAGAATCGGGGTGATCATCTGCTGGGACCAATGGTTCCCGGAAGCAGCCAGACTGACGGCTTTGAAAGGCGCTGAGCTGATTCTTTGCCCCACTGCCATCGGTGGTCTGGAGTGCGAGGGGCCTGCCTTGGCGGCACAGCAGCTGGCCGCCTGGCTGAATGTCCAGCAGGCGCATGCGGTGGCCAATGGCTGCTATTACGCTGCGGTGAACCGCACTGGCCGCGAGGGTGAGACCAGCTTCTGGGGATCATCTTTCTGCTGCGATTTCTACGGTGAGTTTATTGCCAAGGGCTCAGACCGGGAACCGGAGATTGTCACCGCCCGATGTGATTTTGCCGCTTTGGAGGAACATCGCCGGATGTGGCCGTTTTTCCGGGATCGGCGGATCGATGCCTACAGCCATATCAGCAGGCGCTTTGATGCCTGAGGTCCCTGCCTGGAGAGATGAGAGCAGCTATGCCTGAATATACCGTATTGCAGCAGACGCCGCAGGAGCTGGGATTTGTGTTCCCGGCAGAATGGGAGCCCCAGAACAGCATTATCCTGTCCTGCCCCTTGAATCCGGAAACCTGGCCTGACAATCGCCAGGCTCTGGAACAAGCATATACCGCCTTTATTGCCGCCATCGCTGCCTATGAGCCGGTGCATCTGCTGTGCGCAGCTGCGGCTCAGGCGCATTGGCGCGAACTGTTGTCTGCTGCCGGCGTCAACCTTGAGAAGATTTTCTTTCTGGATTTCAGCAGCAACGATGCCTGGTGCCGTGACTATGGGCCGGTCTTCCTGCGCCACCCCCAGAGCCGGCAGCGCACGATAGTGAAATTCCAGTACAACGCCTGGGGCGGAAAATTCCCGCCCTGGGACGACGATGCCCGGGTGCCGGAATTACTGTCCGGGTATTTCGGATTGCCGCTTTTTACCTCGCCGCTGTTCTGTGAAGGTGGGGCGCTGGAAAGCAACGGCCAGGGGCTGATTATGACTACCACGGCAGTGCTGCTGAATCCCAACCGCAATCCAGGGCTCAGCCAGGAGGATTGCGCAAGGCTGTTGCGCGAGGCATTAGGCGCAGAGCAGATTTTATGGCTGCCCGGCGGATTGTGCGGTGATGATACGGACGGACATATCGACACCCTGGCCCGGTTTTGTAATGACGATACCTTGCTGGCTATACTGGATAACGATCCATTGTCGCCTAATTATGATATTCTGCGTGATAACTTCCGCCGGCTGCAGGAATTCCGGCTTGTTTCCGGTGCCCGGCTGCAGGTTGTGCCCCTGCCGTGCCCGAAACCCATCCGGCCGCAAGGGTGGCGGACAGATATCCTGCCGGCCAGCTATGCGAATTTCCTGATTATCAATTCTGCAGTGCTGGTTCCCACTTATCGTCAGGATGACACAGACCAGCTGGCCCTGGATATAATCGCGCAAGCATTCCCGGGGCGCACGGTGGTGCCCGTGGATTGCTATGATATTGTCTTGGAGGGTGGGGCGCTGCATTGCCTGAGTCAGCAGGAAGTCGCGCCCTGACTGACCCGGTGCGGGACGAGCGCCGCCGGCGGAAAGCTGCCCTTACGACAGCCGGGATTTGAAATCCTGGTATCCGAACTGGCGGAGCAGTCGGAATTCCCTGCTTTGGGGGTCCCAGGTGGCAATGGACGGCAGAGCCAGCCCGTTGAAAGTATTGGTCTTAACCATGGAATAGATTGCCATATCCAGCAATTCGACCCGGTCTCCCGCCCGCAGCGGCCGGTCAAACGAATAATCACCAATAATATCTCCGGCCAGACAGGAATGTCCGGCCAGGCGGCAGGTATATGCTTTTTCTCCGGGCAGGCCGGCGCCGGCGACCTCGGGGCGGAAAGGCATTTCCAGGATATCCGGGCAGTGGGCTGCGGCTGAGGCATCCAGGATGGCGATGTCACCGTCGTTATTGACTATGTCCAGGACTGTTGCCACCAGGCCGCCGGCATTCAGTGCTACGGCTTCGCCGGGCTCAAGATAGATAGTTTGTATGCCATGGCGGGAGCGGAAATCCGTAATCGTCCGGCAGAGCAAATCAAGGTTGTAGCCGGGGCGGGTGATATGGTGCCCGCCGCCGAAATTCACCCAGGTCATGCGGGGCAGGAATTCGGCGAAGCGCTGTTCGAAAGCCTCGACCGTCCGGACCAATGCGGGAGCATCCTGCTGGCAGAGAGTGTGGAAATGCAGTCCGCTGATACCGCTCAGGTCCTGGCCGGCAAAGGCCTCCCGGCGGATGCCGAGCCGGGAATGAGCAGCACAGGGGGAGTAAATTTCTGCGACCGCTTCGGAGTGTTCCGGATTTACCCGCAAGCCATAAGACACGCGATCGGCTGCTGCCCGGCAGAGGCTCTGGAAACGCTGCCATTGGCTGAAAGAATTGAATACCACGTGGTCGGACAGCGCCAGGATTTCCCGCACATCGGCTTCGGAGTAGGCGGCGGCGAAGCTGTGGACTTCCCGGCCGAACTCCTCGCGTCCCAACCGTGCCTCATGGGGTGAACTGGCACAGACCCCGTGCAGCACAGTGCGCAGGAGGGGATAGACGCTGTACATCGAGAAGGCTTTCTGGGCCAGCAGGATGCGAGCGCCGCTACGCTGAATTACCTGGTTGAGGACAGCGAGGTTTTCCCGCAGGCGTTGCAGATCAACCACAAAGCACGGTGTCGGGAGCAGTTCTAAATCCAGTCCTGTCATGCGTTATCTGCCCGGAGTGCGGGGCTTGCTGCTGCCGGCCGGAGACTGGTCACAGGAACACTTCTTTCCAGGGCAGTCCGTACTGGTTGAGTTTGTGCATAAACGGCTCGGGGTCGAATTGCTCCATATTGAACACACCGTGTCCTTCCCAGGTGCCGGTAACAATCATCATGGCACCGATCATGGCCGGCACGCCGGTCGTATAGGAGATGGCCTGCGACTGCACTTCACGATAACATTCCTCGTGGTCGCAGATATTGTAGATGTAGTATTCGCGTTCCTTAGCGTCTTTGCGTCCTTTGATGTGGCAGCCGATGCAGGTCTTGCCCTTGGTCAAGGGGCCCAGCGAGGCCGGGTCCGGCAGCAGAGCCTTCAGGAACTGCAAGGGTATGATGTCCTGACCCTGGAAATGCACCGGGTCGATTCTGGTCATGCCGACATTCTGCAGCACCTCCAGGTGCTTGAGATAATTGTCAGAGAAAGTCATCCAGAAACGGGCTTGCTGCAGACCGTGCGGACGCAAAAATTTCACCAGTGACTCCAGTTCTTCGTGCCAGAGGAGATAGATTTTTTTCGGTCCGATTCCTTCGGGAAAATCATATATCCGGCTGATTTCCATGGGTTTTGTCTCCACGAATTTCCCGTCGCGGTAATATTTTCCGTTGGCGGTTACTTCGCGGATATTGATTTCCGGGTTGAAGTTGGTTGCGAACGGCTGTCCGTGGTCTCCGGCGTTGGCATCAATGATATCCAGTTCCTGGATGGTGTCGAAATGTTTTTTCAGGGCCCAGGCGGTGAAGACATTGGTGACCCCGGGGTCGAATCCGCTGCCCAGCAATGCCAGCAGTCCTTTTTCCCGGAACCGATCATGGTATGCCCATTGCCAGCTGTATTCGAAATGCGCGACATCCGGCGGCTCATAATTGGCCGTATCCACATAATTGACTCCAGCTTCCAGGCAGGCTTCCATAAGATTCAGGTCCTGGTATGGCAGGGCGACATTGATAAGCACCTCGGGCTGGAAATCCCGCAGCAGCGCGACCATCTCAGCGACGTTGTCGGCATCGACTTGGGCGGTGCGGATAGGGCGGGGCAACTGGGCCGCAATTTTTTCACAGCGGGCGAGCGTGCGGCTGGCCAGGCAGATTTCACTGAATACTTCTGGTACTTGTGCGCATTTATGGGCTACGACCTGGCCGACTCCGCCAGCTCCGACAATCATTACTTTGGCCATGCTGTACTGTCCTCCTGTGGGTTAACGTTCGAAGTATGTATATCCCCGGATACCGCTTTCGAAAGCGTTCATAATGGTCTTCCGCTCGGCCGGGGTGATCAGTTTTTCCCGCACCGCGCGTTCGGCGCTGTGTTTGAAAGTGTCCCGCAGGATGGCGGGATTGTATTCGACATACGAGAGCACGTCGGCGACGGAATCACCTTCCAGCTCCTGCACTATTTCAAAATGCTGGTCGTCGGTGATGCGGATGCTGACCACGTTGGTGTCTCCCAGCAGGTTATGCAAATCACCGAGGGTCTCCTGGTATGCCCCCACCAGAAATACGGCCAGGTAATATTCTTCGTTTTCCCGCAATTCGTGCAGGGGCAGGGTCTGGCGCTCGTCATGCAAATCGACGAATTGCTCGATTTTGCCATCGCAGTCGCAGGTTATATCGGAGATGATGGCATTTCTGGTCGGGTGTTCATTGAGACGATGGATGGGCATAATGGGAAAAATCTGATTGATGGCCCAGGAGTCCGGCAAGGACTGGAAGACGCTGAAGTTACCGTAGTAGATATCGGCCAGCGCTTTGTCAAGACCCTCAAATTCATCCGGGATGTACTTCAGGCGTTTGACTTCCTTGCTGATAGCGACCATTGACTGCCAGAATGCACTTTCGGCGATGCCGCGTTCGCGCAAGGAGATGCGTCCGTTCTTGAACAGGATACGCAGTTCATCGCGGTAATAGATGATATCATGGAACTGCTCCTGCAGATTTTTTGGGTTGATGTCCTTGATGATGTTCATCAACTCTTTGGTCATATCATTGGCATCTTCAGGCGGGCTGGACGGCAGAGAAGCCGGCTCGAAGCGGGTGACATCCAGGATGTTGAACAGCAGAATTGAGGAGTAGGCCACGGTCGACCGCCCGGACTCGGTGATAATGGTGGGGTGGGTGATGCCTTTCGCAGTCAGCGTCTCTCCTACCGCCTCTACTATATCCACGCAATATTCGTTCAGGGTATAATTGCGGCTGTGGCGATAGTTGGTGTGCGAGCCGTCGTAGTCGACCGCCAGGCCGCCGCCCAAATCGAGGTATCCCATGGCTGCGCCTTCCTCGACCAGGCCGATGTAAATCCGGGTGGCCTCCAGGACTCCGGCCCGGATATCGCGGATATTTGGGATTTGCGAGCCGATATGATAATGCAGCAGCTGGAGGCAGTCGAGCATCTCTTCCTGGCGCAGATAATCCAGTGTCGCCACCAGCTCAGCGGTATTCAGTCCGAATACGCTGCGGTCGCCGCCGGACTCGGTCCACTGTCCATTGGCACGAGTGGAGAGCTTCATGCGGATGCCGATCAGCGGCCTGATACCCAGGACCCGGCTGCGTTCAGTAATCAGCGTCAGCTCGCTGGGCATTTCGACTACCAGGATACATTTATAGCCCAGCCGGCAGGCGTACAGGGCCAGGTCCACGAATTCCCGGTCTTTGTAGCCATTGCAGACCAGACAGGCTTCGCGGTCCTGCAGGGTTCCCAGCGCGGCGATCAGCTCGGCTTTGCTGCCGGCCTCCAGCCCGTGGTGGAATTCTTCCCCGAAGCGGCAGATTTCTTCGATGATTTGCTGCTGCTGATTGACCTTGATGGGGAATACGCCAGTGTATGCGCCCTGGTACCCGGTTTGCTTGATGGCTTTGCGGAAGCTTTGGTGCAGCAGCTTAATGCGGGCCTCCAAAATGTTACTGACCCGCAGCAGGACCGGCATATTCATGCCGCGGTCCTTGATGCCGTTGACGACTTTCTGCAGCGATACGCCACTGTTTTTGTCGCCTGGGGTGCCCAGGATTTCCAGTTCACCTTTATCGCTGATGCCAAAGTAGCCGCAGCCCCAGTTCTGGATGCCATAGAGGTCCGCAGAGTCATCTATGGTCCAATGTTCGAATGTTTGTTTTTTGATTTTCATATCGTTATAGCCCCGTTTAAAAAGCTGAAAGCAATACTATAACATCTTAACCGGGAAAGACCAGTCGAAATTGGCCCGGTGTGGCGTTTCGGCCAGTCCCAAAGAATCAGAAATTGATATTTTCTTTTTCTCGCCTG
>JAAZIZ010000250.1 GCA_012800565.1 Lentisphaerota bacterium | reverse complement strand
TTGACTTTTATTGTCTATCAGACCGGGATGCTGCTGAAAATCGGGCAGACCCTGCCGCCGCTCTGATGCTGACGGGTGTGGCTCAACGCAGGGCATCAAGCTTTGATTCGCCCTCAGGGGGGATCACGCAACGCCAGAGCTGCCAGCCGCCGGGCCACTGTTTTTCCAGTAACAGCCAGGGACGGCCATGGGCATGGATATCTGCCAGAACCGATTTCCGGGCGGGGTAATATTTCCCTTCCGGCGGTGGTACTAGCAGATGCAGCTGTTCGTCACGGGCCTGAGTCAGAAAATCGCTTTCCTGGTAATCCAGCCGGGCCTGGAAGCGATATTCCTGCAGATCAGGGTAGGCGAGAGCCAGCGGCAGCCCGTAGAGCATAATGCGTGAATCGGGCCAGAACTGGTCGATATAGGTGGTCAGTTCGGTGCGCGGCGGGGCATCGCTGGCGGACTGGAAGCAGGTGCTGACTCTGATAGGCAGAGCGCAGTATAACAGTGCCAGGGACAGCAGGAACTGCAGCGGACGCTGGCGCAATCTGTAATCGCTGCTGTTCAGAACCAGTAGCAAGGCCAGCAGTACCGCCAGGAGGTAAGCGGGCAAACCGCCGGAGTAGACCTGCATTATTTGGGTGAAATGGAAGTGCAGAGGCAGCAGCAGTGCGAGGGGCAGCAGCAGCCGAGCCGGTGACTTGCAGGTCCGCTCGAAAGACAGCAGCGTGGCCAGGGCTGCCAGGAGCAGGAACAACAGGCCCAGACGCCAGGATGAGGGCGGTAAATGCAGCAGCGCCGCAAGCGGCAGCGAGCTGGCACGGCTCCAGTAATCGCGCAGGAAGAATATCGCATCGTCCATCACCAGCCAGTTCCAGACGAAATACAGCAAAAGCGCATACCCGGCCGGCATCAGCAGTATAGTAGGCAGGCCGCTGAATTTCTCTTTGTCATTCAAGGTGAAAGAAATTTCCCGCAGCAGTACCGGAATGGTCCCTAAGGCCAGCAGGATGCCGCAGCTGCCGCAGAGCATCAGCAGCGCCAGGCTAGTCGCACAGAGCACCAGCCAGCGCAATTCCTGCTCCTGGTGCCATTGGCTGAACTGGTAGTATAAGGCGCAGAACAGTGCTGCGTTCAGCCAGGCCGGTGAGGCAGCAGTGCAGGACAGTAATTCCCGCAGGGGCGGGAAGAAGAACGCGCCTGCCAGCAGTAGTGCTGCGCCGATCAGGCCACGTCCCCGCCGACCGTGGTTTTTCTGCCACAGCAGCAGTGAGACGATGATGAAGCTTTGGCAGATGGCGCTGTAGAGTTTTCCGGCGGACAGCCCGATGATTCCGCCCAGGCTCCGGCAGAGCAGCAGGAACAACGTCTGCAACGGGCCATATTCCAGGCTGCCGACCAAGGCCTGGCGACCCCAGTTCTGGCTGCTGCGCAGTGATTCCACAATGGTGTTGCAGTTCTCCATGGCCGGGTTGGAGCGGGTCGGCAGGCAGTACAGGCACAGTGCCAGGGCGACGAAAATGAGAACCAGCAAGGAGGGGGTCTGGTGCCAGCTGCGGCAGGTTTGGTGATTGGCGGCGGTCATTGGTTGGCGAAGTGCTTGGTTTTTTCCCAATGGTGGGGCTTGCTGATGATTTGCCAGAAGCCTTTCCAGGCTCCTATGCTCATCAGCATCCAGTAGAAAGGCATCAGCAGCGCGTAATGGGCCAGGTAACCTACTCCGCGCCGGACACAGGCGATGCCGCTGGTGTAGGCGAACACGAAATTTCCCACGAACAGGCAGAATGAGCCCATTATGAACACCGGCAGGGGGAAGAATTGGTCCAATCCCTGCGGCCGCAGGAAAATCCAGGCCAGAGTCATAAACCAGTATAACGGGTTAATCAGCTGGCTGAAAGAGGTGCCGCCGATAAAGAGATGGAAGTGCAGGCTGTTCCAGAAGCCGAGCTTGCGGTGCACATTCCAGAAATCGCGGGTATGCACCAAGTAGGTTTGAATATAACCCTTGACCCAGCGGGAGCGCTGGCGGATCCAGAAAGGCAGACTGGGGCAGGCCTGTTCCCAAGTGGTGGACTCAAGGATCCTGGTACGCCAGCCGGCGATGAATAACCGCAGCCCCAGATCGCAGTCCTCGGTGACGTTGTATTCGTCCCAGCCGCCGAGTTGGCGCAGGACATCAAGCTTGAAGTGGTTCGAGGTTCCGCCCAGGGGGATCGGCGACTGCAGGCAGTCAAGCCCAGGCAGGCAGAGTCCAAACCAGGTCGCGTATTCGGCGGTGAAGCAGCGGGTCAGGAAATTCCAGTCCGGGTTGTAATATCCCAGTTTGGCTTGGATGCAGGCGACCTCAGGCGGGGACTGCGCGAAAGCCCAGGCGGCTTTCTTGAGCTGGTCCGGTTCGGGTTTATCCTCGGCATCATAGATCACCAGGTAATCTGCCTCGCCTTCCTCAATACCGATATTGCAGGCCTTGGGCTTGGTGCGTGGCTGTGAGGGGGGAATCAGGAAGATCTTGAAATGCTCGGGCATACTCAGACTCTCAGCCACACTGCGGGTTTCATCGTCGTCGGCCTCGATCAGCAGGCGGATTTCGAGCCGGTCGGTGGGGTAGTCGAGTTTCTGCAGTCCGGCAATCAGCTCAGGCAGGATTTCGCCCTCGTGGTACATGGGCAGGATAACCATGTAGCGCGGCCATTCGCGCCCGTTAGGTGGAGTACTGAACTTTTCCGGCGGGATGATGATTTCCCGGGGGCGGCGCAAGGCCAGTTCGATAATGAACATCCGGTGCAGGGTTGCGATGAGATAGAAGATGGTCAACAGAATGTTGATCCCCAGCAACACGCTGCGCCAGTCCCAGAGCAGCAGCCCGAGCAGGATGAACAGCATCACCAGCAGGAATTTCTTCTGCCAGGGGCAGAGGACAAGGGTCGCTTGGGGGAAGCCGCGGGGGGAGAGGATGTCGCCGGTGATATTGCCGCTTAATTTCAATTTCATGATAAATAATAAAAACCTGCGCCTGTCGCCGCGATGGTCTGGTAAAGAAAAATCACGCTGTTTCGGTAGTAACGCACCAGAAAGAAGTTTTATTGGATAAATGATTGCAACGATCTTGCCGGCGCAATCTCCCCGGAACCGAAAAAATATTTGCGGCCAGCTGCAACCGCGGGGCGCGGCAGTGGTCTAAAAAGAAGCTTAATATGTTAAAAAGCAAGCAATTGTGAATCTTTATCCTTGTTTGTTCTTCTTTGTTATTGTTGCTTTTCCATTGAAAGCATATCCACAAATACAGGGGGTAGTCATGGCGGAACGGATGATTGCGGATTTGCCGTCACAGGAGCGTCCACGGGAGCGGGTGTTGAGTTTTGGGGCGGATGCGTTAAGTACACGTGAGTTGCTGGCCATTGTGATTCGCAGCGGTACCCGGGGGCATTCCGCTCTTGATTTGGCTACAGATTTGCTGCAGCATTTTTCCGGCAGTCTGCGTAAATTGTCGTCAGCGACCGTCAGTGAAATCTGCCAGATACCCGGCCTGGGACCGGCCAAAGCGGTGGAGTTGCTGGCGACTTTTGCTTTGGCCCGCCGACTGCGTCTGGAGGAGCATACGGCTCAATGCAAGCTGACTGCTCCACAGGAGGTGGCCCGTTATGTGCGCGAGAAGCTGCGTCAGGACACCCAGGAGGAGTTCCATGTATTGCTGCTTGATTCGCGCATGCAGCTGCTTTCGGATATCCTGGTCACTCTGGGGCTGGTCGATCGCAGCCTGGTACATGCCAGAGAGGTATTTCGCTTTGCCATTCGCGAGGCTTGCCAAGCAGTGATTCTCTGTCATAATCATCCCAGCGGTGAGACGAGACCGTCCGTCGAGGATGTCAAGATCACCCATTCTCTGCAGAAAGCCGGCGAAATCATCGGTATCCAGGTTCTGGACCACGTAATCTTCGGCAGCGGCAAATGCAATCAGGAGGTCTTCAGCTTCCGCCAGGCTAATCTGCTCTTGCCGGGTGACGGAGGATGAGCCCGGTGTTAGTCTATGTGCCTCTCTTCCGGTGCAGAGATGGTGTGGGGATTGGTTTAGTCCTATCCACGATTGTACATTGCGGACTGGGCTTTCACCTGATCGCAGACATCAATAACCGCCAGTGCCTCCTGAAGTTTGATCGGGAAAGGCTTTCCTTTCAGAAGCGAATCGGCTATGAATCCGTAGCTGGAATTCATGTTGACTTTCAGCTTCGGTTCAGTCATGATCGTCATTCGCCGCCAGGGCAGGGCGGCGTTGTCGGCAAATTGAAAACCATTTGGTTGACCATTATTGACTGGGGTTTTCAGCAGTTTGTATTCCGGATCGATATAGCGGAGCTTGATGTCCTGCTCATCGGAACTGACCAAAGCACCGCGGTCCCCGAATACCTCATAGACATTGTCAGCAATGGCATTTCCTCCAAATATCTCAATATCCACTATACATCCGTTCTTTCCTTTCAAGATGATCTTGACACAGTCTTCCGCATCTCCCAGCGCCGCCACCAGCGAGAGATTGCTCCAGACCAATTCAGCCTCATAATTCAGGAACTGGAGGGCATGATCGATAAGATGCGGTCCCCAGTTGTTCAACTGTCCCCCGCCGTTGCAGAGAAGAGTCTGCCAGTCATCACGACGGGAAAAATTATTACGGCAAAGCTTGATGGTGTGGACTTTTCCCAGAATCCCTGAGGCGATGATTTCTTTGACATGCTGGAAACATGGCTCAAACCGGCGGTTCTGGCGGCAGAAGAGTTTCCCAGGATATTTTTTGTCCAGTTCAAGCAAAACTTCCGCTTCGGCGCGGGAAGCAGCCAGCGGCTTTTCGATATAAGCAGCAAAACCGGCCTCCATAGCCATTTTTGTATGCCGCACATGGTCCAGAGAGCGGGTGCAGACGGCAACAAGGTCCATATCCTTGAACGCAAGAAATTTCTCCGGTTCCGTATACACACGAACCTGGTTTGCTTTTTCGTAATCCTCTGCCCGTTTTACATCAATGTCGCATGCGGCAACAATTTCCAGTTTATCCGAATGCACTTTGATCTCCGAGGTATGCATGCCTCTTCCGGCTCTGCCCAGGCCCCAAATCCCTACTCTGACTTTTTTGCTCATTCTGTTCTTCACTGCTCCTTGAAATTTATCTGAAAAACTCGGTAAAAAGTAGACGTGCGATATCATGAAAAAGGAGAATCAGATACAAGGAGAAATTAACATCAATTTGGTATTTTGCAACTCAATGGCAAACTTTTCCTATGACGAGTTGTAGTGTTTTCGCAACAGTCAGGATAATTCCCTCCAAATTCTGACGGTACGCCCTCCTGCCAGGATGCCGCACTTCTTTCGGCGGTTCTGGTGTTTTTCCGGCAAAAGCGGCTGCCGCAGCGGAAAATCCAGCTGGAGGAATTATATTGTCTGCCGGTAACAAACGCATCGACTGAGATTTCCGGAGGCACAGATGGAAAAATTATTGATCGGGGTGGATTTCGGTACCGACAGCGTACGGGCGCTGCTGGTCAGGGCAGACGGGCGGCAGCTGTCTGAGAGTGTGAATCCATATCGGCGTTGGCAGGAGGGACGCTACTGCTGCCCGGAGGATAATCAGTTCCGGCAGCATCCGCTGGATTACCTGGAGAGCCTGGAAGAAGTGCTGCAGACGCTGCTGCGCGGTCAGAATACCGCCGCGGTTGCAGGGCTGGCACTTGATGCTACCGCCTCCACACCTTGTCCGGTGGATGAGCACGCGCGACCGCTGGCCCTGCACCCCGAATTTGCTGACAATCCCGAGGCGATGTTTATTCTCTGGAAAGATCATACCGCTTTGGCTGAGGCCGAGCGCATCAATGAGGTCGCAGCAAACTGCCCGGTCGATTACCGGCAATATTGCGGCGGAACCTATTCCAGCGAGTGGCTCTGGAGCAAAATGCTTTATGTGCTGCGCCGGGACTCAGGTATCCGGCAGGCTGCCTGTGGCTGGCTTGAACTCTGTGACTGGGTGGGCGCGGAACTATGCGGCCTGAGTGATCCGCAGCGACTGCCCCGCAGCCGTTGCGCCGCCGGCCATAAGGCCATGTGGCATGCAGACTGGGACGGACTGCCGCCCCAGGAATTCCTGACTGCAGTTGACCCGCTGCTCGCTGGCTGGCGGGAACGCCTGGCAGGACCTTGCCTCACCGCAGACCGGCCAATCGGAAAGCTGTCAGAGAAATGGTCCCGCAAGCTGGGATTGCCGCCCGGGGTAGTGGTCGGCGGCAGCGGCATTGATGCGCATTTTGGTGCCGTCGGGGCGCAGATACAGCCTTTCAAGCTGGTCAAGGTGCTGGGGACTTCGACTTGCGATATCATGGCCGTGCCGGGGTTCTCCCGCTGTGTGCGCGGTATCTGCGGGCAGGTTGACGGTTCGGTCCTGCCGGGAATGGTCGGCCTGGAGGCCGGGCAGGCGGCTTTTGGAGACGTATATGCCTGGTTCAGGAACATGCTCGGGCAGGCCGGTGAGGTCTCCTTGTCCGAGCTGGAGGCGGAGGCTGCAGCGGTCGCGCCCGGCAGCAACGGCTTGCTGGCGCTGGATTGGTTCAATGGCCGGCGCAGTCCCGATGCCAATCCACAGCTGAGTGGCGCGATTTTCGGTTTGCGCCTGGGGAGCACTCGCGGGATGATCTACCGTGCTTTGCTGGAGGGGACGGTGTTCGGCGCGCAGGCGATTCTGGAACGTCTGAATGAAGAGGGCTTGCCGGTGCAGGAGATTATCGCTACCGGCGGCATCAGCCGGAAATCGGCGCTGGTGATGCAGCTCTGCGCCGATGTATTCAATCTGCCTATCAGGATCGCAGCCAGCGAACAGACTTGCGCCTTGGGTGCGGCGATGTTCGCCGCAGTGGCCGCAGGGGTGCATCCGGACATTATGGCCGCAATGGCCGCGATGGGCGCCGGCTATGACCGGGAGTATCGCCCGCAACCTGTGCTGGTACCAGTGTACCGGCGTTTGTACCGGCAGTACCGCAAATACGGCCGGTTGCTGGAAGAAGCGTTGTGATGGCACCGACAAGGTGCCACAGGGAATACGAGCAGAGGAGAGAAAGATGTCCAAAAGTGGAGATTTATGCCTGCCGGGCATGGTTACCCGGAAAGTTCATACGTTGGTGATTGGCAGCGGCGCAGCCGGGTTGGCGGCAGCGGTACGGCTGCAGGCGCTGGGAATCAGCGATCTGGTGGTGTACAGCGAGGGCCTGCGCATGGGCACCAGCATCAATACCGGCAGCGACAAACAGACTTATTACAAGCTGGGGATGTACGGCGATGAGCCCGATTCGCCTCTGGCCATGGCCAGAGACCTGGCGGCCGGCGGTGCGATGCACGGCGATATCGCGCTGGTCGAGGCGGCGCTGTCACAGCAGACTTTCGCCGGGCTGGTCAATCTGGGAGTGCCGTTCCCGCACGATGCATTTGGACAATATATTGGCTACAAGACCGATCACGATCCGAAACGCCGGGCTACCAGCTGCGGGCCATATACTTCGCGTGAGATGTGCCTGGCCTTGACGGCTGAACTGCAACGCCGTAAAATTGAGGTTCAGGAACGGCAGCTGGCAATCAAAGTTCTTACTGATGCAGCCAGAGAGCGTTGTTTAGGCGCGGTCTTCCTGTCCCTGCAGGACGGCGAACCGCAGTTTAGTGCAGTACAGGCCGAGAATGTAGTCTTCGCGGTCGGTGGGCCGGGCGGGCTGTACGCCACCAGTGTCTACCCGGCAGTGCATTGCGGCGGTATCGGTTTGGGGTTGGAGGCCGGTGCGCTGGCCGCCAATCTGGCCGAATCACAGTTTGGACTGGCCTCGGTGAAATTCCGCTGGAATGTCTCCGGCAGCTATATGCAGGTACTGCCCCGCTTTATTTCCCGCAATGAACAGGGGGAGGAGCGGGAATTCCTGCGGGAGTATTTCGACAGCCCTGCGGCGATGTACGATGCCATCTTCCTGAAAGGTTACCAGTGGCCTTTCGCGGCCGGAAATGTGCCTGGCTCATCGCTGGTGGATATCTTCGTCTATATCGAAACCGTCGAGCGTGGCAACCGGGTCTTCCTGGATTACCGCCAGGACCCGCCTGACTTGCAGTTCACAAAACTCGCCGCAGAGACGCGCGAGTACCTGGAGAAGAGCCGGGCCTGGGGCACCAGCCCGCTGCAACGCCTGCAGGCGCTCAATGCTCCGGCTATTGAGTTGTACCGCACGCATGGGATTGATCTCAGCAAGGAGAGCCTGGAAATCGCGGTCTGTGCCCAGCATAACAACGGCGGCCTGGCCGGAAATATCTGGTGGGAATCGCGCAATCTGCGGCATTTCTTTCCGATCGGTGAGGTCAACGGCAGCCACGGTGTGACCCGGCCCGGTGGTTCAGCCCTTAATGCCGGGCAGGTCGGCGCATACCGCGCAGCCGAGTACATTGCCCGCAAATACCAGGGCAGCAGTGATACCGAAGCGGAGTTCCAGCAAGCGTTGGCAAACTGCTGGCAGGATTGGCAGGAACGACTGACTGTCACCGCTCCGGCGGATAAAGCCTGGCGGGTTGAACGGCAGGCGTTGCAGCAGCGCATGAGCCGGGCAGGTGCGTTTGTGCGGGTCTGGGAGCAAGTACGCACGGCCCTGGATGAGACGGTACGGCAGTACGAGCAGTCCTTGCGCACCCCTTTGGGAGGGATGAGCGGACGCGAGGTGGCAGAGACGTTGCGCAATCAGCAGCTCTGCCTGGCAGCAGTATTCTATCTGCAGTGCATTTTGGTGCAGACCGAGCAGGTCGGCTCGCGGGGCGGTGCGCTGGTGCTCTCCGGCGGCGGCGAACGCCTGCATCCCGCCCTGTCGGAGAAGTGGTGCATTATGCCGGAGGACCCGTCTTGCCGGAAGAGGGTGATGCTGTGTGCTGCTGATGCTGCGGGGCAGCCGCAGGTTTCCTGGGAGGACTGCCGGCCTTTGCCACAGACCGATGGCTGGTTTGAGACTGTCTGGAGCGAATTTCGGCAGGGAGCGGTCTTTGACCAGTTCTAGCCTGTAGTCACAATATTGCGCAGGATAAGCAGCCAGAACATAATCAGGTTATAGCTGGCATGCAACACTATTGCCTGGCGCAGTGATCCGATGCGATAGGCAAGCTGCAGCATCAGACCCACGAAGATGAAAGCCGGTATTGCCTGGGGCAGGGCGTGCAGCAGTGAGAACACGCAGGCAGCCAACAGGGCTGGAGCTGGTATCCGGGACAGTCGCAGGCTCCTGAACATCAGGTGCCGGAACAGTATTTCCTCCACCACCGGCGCAATGACCGCGGTACAGAGAAAGGCCAGCGGCCAGAATAGCCAGTTGGCTTTTTTGCTCAGGGTTTCAATGTTCTGTTCCGGGAAGTACTCCCAGCCGACATGCTGTAGCAATGCTGCAACAAGCAGGCTGATGCCAATGCTCCCTGGGATAAGTATAATGGTCAGGCGCAGATTCCGGCGCCAGAATTGCTCGCGTTCGGCTGGTGGCAGCGGTGACCAGCACAGCACCCTGCGCCAGCCGAATTCCCGGAGCGGCTGACGCAGGCAGAGCCAGGCTCCGCCCAGTCCGCCGAGGGTGAATGGCGTCTGCCCCAGAAGCAGTTGCAGCCAGGCTGGCAGTGCGCTGCAGTCTATCAAGCGGAACACTGTGGAAAGGATTATTATTCCGAACAGGGCTGCTAATAGTGCTTTCGGGAAAGACTGTTCGCAGGGGCAGTCCGGTTCTTCCGGATAGCGTGACAGCAGCTGCCGGATTTTTTCATGTAGTCCTACGGGCATGTTTTCAAGTCAGAAAATGTTCTCGGTAGTACCGCAGTTCGGCAATGGATTCCCGGATGTCCTCAAGGGCGAGGTGCTTCTCCTGCTTGCTGAAGCCGGGCATGATATGCGGCTTCCACAGCTGAGCCAGAATTTTGATGCTGCTGACATCTAAATTCCGGTAGTGAAAGAACTTTTCCAGGGTGGGCATGTACTGATACAGGAAGCGCCGGTCCTGGCAGATGCTGTTGCCGCAGATCGGACTGGTGTTTGCAGGTACGAACTGCTGCAGGAAAGACAGCGTCTGCTGCTCGGCCTCCGATTCGCAGATACTGCTGGAGCGGACCCGCTCCAGCAGCCCTGAGTCGCGATGGTGGGTCTGATTCCAGTCGTCCATCTGGGCGAGTACTTCCTCCGGCTGCCACAGCGCCAGCACCGGCCCCTCCGCAAGGATATGCAGATCACGATCAGTGACGATGCAGGCAATTTCTAAAATACGGTCGTATTCCGGACGCAGGCCGGTCATCTCCAAATCAATCCAAATCAGGTTGCTGTCGCTGTACATAGAGGGTGTCCCAAAAGGGTTTCAGGCGCATTTTATCCGCAGATAACGCAGATGGGCGCAGATTGTAAAGATTTCACAGGGGGGCGAGTACAGGTATCGTCTTCCGACCCGTCTGACCCGTCTGACCCGTCCGACCTGTCCGACCTGTCCGACCCGTCCGACCTGTCCGACCTGTCCGACCTGTCCGACCCGTC
>JAAZIZ010000249.1 GCA_012800565.1 Lentisphaerota bacterium | reverse complement strand
TGCGTGGTGCAGGTCGGACGGGTCGGACAGGTCGGACAGGTCGGACAGGTCGGACAGGTCGGACAGGTCGGACGGGTCGGACAGGTCGGACGGGTCGGACAGGTCGGACAGGTCGGACAGGTCGGACAGGTCGGAAGACGATAGCTGCACCTGCCCCCTGTGGAATCCTATTTATCGGCAGCGGTGCAAAATCCTCCTGTACCATCCTTGATTTTTCCGGCACAAGGTGTACACTATTTGCCGTCCTGAACTCTGCCTAATCTCCAGAGACTAAGGCTTGACTAGGCTAAGCCTACTGAACGTTTTACCATCCCCGCGACAAGACAAGAAAGGTCTGAATATGCCGTTTTCCATCCGCATTGAGAACCGAGAGTTGTCCTATCTGCCGGAACAGCAGGCGCTTTCCTGCCAAGGAGACGGGGTAAACCTGCTTATCCCTCTGCAGAGCTTCCTGCGCCATTCCTGCGCCCGGCCCTGGCAACTCCAGGAAACGGAAAAACTGCAGACCACGCCGGTAATGCAGGATGCCGCTTTTCTGCTCCAGTTGCATACTTCTCAATATGCCCTGGACCTGCATTTCAGCAGCCGGGATGGGTTGTTTTTTCTCCAGGCCACCTGGAACATCCTGCAGCCCCTGAACGATGCTGTCCTGGGGCTGGTGCTCAGCCTGCCCGCCGCCAGTCGCCTGACCATCCCCATGTCGCTGTACAATGACAATCCCTCCACCCCGTCGGAGCGTCTGGCACCGCACTTCCCGCCCGTTGCCGGCGCATCTCTGGTGCTGGAGGAATCGCGCCTGCCGATTCCAGCCGTAAATGCCGAATGGGACGGCGTGTTTTTCACCTGGCTGCTACTGCCCGGCGGAAATTGGTCGCTGGGGGCAGAACGCCCCGCCTCAAAGCGCTGCGAACTGACTCTTTGCAGTGGCGCTCTGGCTTTCAATGGCCAACACGACAAGGTTTACAGCTACAAGGGAGAGGTTCGAGACTGCACTGCCGGATACCGGAATTACGCTCCCGGGGACACACTGCAGAAATCCTTTGCCTGGAACTGGGGCACCTGCACTGAACCAGGCTGGGGATTCCGCGATTTGGCCCAAAGCGGCTTCACACTGCTGCAACCACAAGCCACACCCGTGCTCGACCGCCAGGAAATGATCGAACGAAAAATGGCTGCCCTGCGGGAACGCTGGGCCGGAGATGGATATCTGACCTGCATGCCTGACAATATCTATCGCCGGCCACCCTATTTCCTCTACGGATGGACCGGGCAGTCGCTGCGCCTGGCCTACTGCGATTTGCGCTATGCCAAACTCAGTGGCAGACGCGATGGCATTGACCGGGCTTTCCGTTGCCTGGACTTCTTCCTGAACAGCGACAACGAACCTCTGCCGGGATTGCGCTATAATTACTACTATCTGGAAGAGGACAAATGGTGCGTCAACGAAGGGACCGGATTCTCTAGCCGGGCCTTGGGAGAGACGTATGCGGATTTGGCCCGGATTCTGCTGTACTGCCGCAAGTCAGGGCTGGACTATCCGTCCGGATATCAGGACGCACTGCGCAGAGGTGTTGATTTCATGCTCGCACACTGCCTGCCAGCAGGTGTTCCACCCAAATACTGGGACCTCTCCGGGCAGGCTGCCCACCATCAAGCCTCCTCGGCCGGCACCAGCTATCTGCAGGCCATCTGGGGATTGTTCCAATTGACCGGCGAAAGCAAATATCGCTTCGCGGCAGAGGACTTCCTGGAGCGCTTCTGGAACTTGGGCGGCGGCAGCTTCGACCGTCCTTTCGCCTGTTCAACCCTGGATTCCGGCTGCGAAGACAAAGAAGCCGGCATACCTTTCTTTGTCGCTGCGGCCGAGGCCTGGCGCTTGACCGGCGATAAGCATTGGCGAACCTATGCCGAAGTAACCGCAGACTGGCTGCTGACCTGGGTCTATTTCTGGGATGTGCCTCTGCGGCCGGACAGCATCTGCGCCCGGCACGGCTTCAAGACCACCGGCTGGCCCACGGTCAGCGTCGAGAATCAGCATCTCGATGTCTTTTTCCCGGCCTGGGAGTTCTACCGCTTCGGGCGTGACTGCGGCAGCGAGCGCATCCGCAAAATGGGTGAGACAGTTTTTCAGGCTTGGAGCCACGGCATTTCCAGCGGTGCCGGTGACTGGATGTTCCCCACTCCCGGACGCCAGGGCGAACAGTTCTTCCAGACCAACTGGGTATATACCCTGCGCCAGGAAAAATATCCTGAACCGTACCGGCGCTACTTCCGGAAGTACGGCTTCAATCAGAACAATGCCTACGAGATGAATTCCCTGGGCGGGTACAACCCCTGGGATACCAGCTGGATCATCGCTCTGGTGCTCGATGCTGCCCTGGACTGGGAAATTGATGCGCGGGACAACCAGCAGCCCCAGACAGAGTAGATGCCTCACCCAGGACGTAACTCAGTCACTGAATCTCGACGATTTTAATATCATCGAACCAGGCCTTGCCGCTTGAGTCAAATAAATACAGGATCATATAGGACTGAAGCTTGCCTTGATTGGTACCGGGGCCAGCCGTGAATTCAGCAGACTGATACGTCCAGGCGACATCCCCGGAAAGCCATTTTTTCGGGAACCAGCGGTTGTGGTCGTCCATGACATTCAGCACCACTCCGGGAAATTGTCCCTTGGGCTGGACATTCTCCAGGCGGACAAAATAACTGACCCGGTATTTCCGACCGGCTACCAGTCCGGGCAGCGCCTGCCGCATCGCCATAGTTTTCCCGCTGCTGCTCAGGCACAGTGAGCGGAAGCCGCTGATGAAGGAATTCTCATCATAGGATATGCTGCCCGCATCAGCTTTTGACCACCATTTTCCCCAGAAGATGCTCTCCCGGCGCAAATCGCTGAAATCACCATCCTGGACCAGATTACTGCTCTTTTCAACCGTGCATTCAACCGTGCCGAAATTGTCGCAGTCATGATAAGGTGCCACCAGGCTGCGATTCAGAAACGGTGACCAGCTGTAGCGTTGTGCAGGATAGCCCCGTCGCACTTGGTTGCGGGTGAAATTCGCCACCATCCGTTCCGGGTCACTCACCCCCAGAGCCGACCATGGTATGGCCAATTCCCCCTGCCAGGAGGACTCGCCCAAGGTGACCGCGTATCGGGCACCGGAATCCCAGACCTTGCTCGCCGGACGGCTAAGACCGACCTGAGCGTAATAAAATGCCCGCAGTTGACCGGCAGAATTCATAATCAGCTGGTAATAATTTTTCCGCGAGCAATCGGGGTTCAGGAACACTTCCCAGCCGTTATCCCGCCAGATATCCGGGTCATCGGCTTTGCGCTCCGGTGCCAGCACGGCTGCCATGTCGGGCTCGCTAAAAATACACCCCAGATACAAATGGGACGCATCTACAGCAATCATCACCCGGGAGGAATCATTGCCGGCTGACTCGAGATTCTGCAGATATATCCCAGAATCCTGCCATATCTTCTCTTCCAGCCGGCCATCCAGAACTGGTGCCTCGCCAGGTTCCAGCACCCGGGCCCGGGTCTGGAAATTCGCCACCACGTCGGTCTGCTGTTCATACATCCCACCCTGCTGCAGCATTGGCTGCAGGAACAGCTCCCGGAACAACTTTACCCGGCTGAGCTCATCCGGGGTATTTGCCGCCAGCGTCTCGGCCTGTTGGAACAGCTCAGTCAGCGCCTCGCGTTCAGTTTTCGAATAGATATCCTTCCAGCATTCGTGGGTGCTGGCAGTCACGCTGCTGGGACCGAGCTCAGTGACCACCGGCTCTTTCAGCACCTTTTCCAGCCACAGGTACTCCAGCCGCTCGAAGAACTGCCTCAGCGGTTGCGCTGCGGCTCCGAACAACCGCTGATAATAGTCTTGCAGTACAGCATTGACATCGCAGCGATTGTCCCAGGCAACTTTACTGAACACATAGTAGTTCAGAAAATTAAACTGATAGCAATCAGTTTCGCTTTCCAGAAAAGCTCCGAAAATCAGCGGCGCGACATCCTGGTAGTACTTGCCCACAGTCTTCGGCGTGGTGTGAGGAATACCCGGGAAATCACAACTGCCGAATTTATTAGCATAA
Organism: Lentisphaerota bacterium; assembly: GCA_012800565.1. Classification (GTDB taxonomy): domain Bacteria; phylum Verrucomicrobiota; class Lentisphaeria; order Oligosphaerales; family Oligosphaeraceae; genus JAAZIZ01. Next base: position 1,224 of record JAAZIZ010000249.1, on the reverse strand, counting down.
TTCCACAGCCAGGTTTTGCGCTGGCCGTATTCCACCCAGTCGCGGATTCTGGCAGTATCAGCGGCCTGCAACTCGGGATAGCGTTCATTCCAGGGCCCGCGGGTCGCAGTCATGACATAGACATTGGCCGGCATGCTTCGATTGCTCGGAATCAGCCGGTACGGAGGATATGACATATTGGTCACCAGGCCGGGGATACCCTCCCGCTGCAGACGCTCTGCCAAATCAAAGACGAAGCCCCAGTAGAAATCGGAGATACTCCGCTCATCCTGCATATACGGGCGGCAGTTATCGCACTGACAGCGAAAAAAACTATCCCCTGGCATGGCACAGAATACTGAACCGGGAGCCTGTGCGGTCGGGTCCCAGCCGACTTTGTCATAAGGGGTGATAATGCCGCGTTTGCTGGCCGGCTCATTTAGCAGACAAGAGCGGGCATCCTGATAGATTTCCTCCTTGACTGCGCTGGTGTAGCAGAAATGCGCATGCCAGACGTCACGGCGCGGAGCATTCACCCGCACACCGGTACTATCCAGGGCAAAATATTCCGGATGACTCTGCCCAAAGCGCTGGAAATACCCCAGTCCGCCAAGGCCGTGACAGCAAGGAACATACTGGGTTCCGAAGCGCCGCCGCAGGTAATCCATATTGCGCGCCAGAACGCCGTTTTCGCTATCGAAATGCTTGCCCTGGTAAATCTGCACCTGGCGCACTTCGAAATCCGGCCGGTCATAGATATCAATGGAGGGAATCTGCAGCGTTCCAGGCGGCACAATAGTCCCCTGGTCATAAAAGAAGAACCTGGCCTCGGCGAAGCGCTCCAGGAAATCATAGACCCCGAACAGCGTCCCCTTTTCATAATGGAACTGCCAGCCGCTGGCACGCTTAACGGCTGCAAATTGATCGTACTGTGCATCGTCGCGCCCCAGAATATGGATGTTATTGCCCACGGTCCTGATGATGAATGCATCCCGGCAGAGACTCTCAGCGTCAATGCCGGTTGCCTGCGAATGCTCGTTGAGGCCCAAAACAAAAGAGCATTTTTCTGCGGAAGGCTGTTCAACTATCAGCGGCTCATAGCCGAGCTTCCGGGACAGCAGCTGCTGCAACTCCACGGCCGCGAAGCGGGTCATTATAGCTGCCGTCGGGCTGAGCACGATTTCCGTCCCCCCGGCTTGCCCGAAAGGAATCTCCAGCATGGTTTCTGCACCGATCCTGATTGAG
>JAAZIZ010000248.1 GCA_012800565.1 Lentisphaerota bacterium | reverse complement strand
GTCCGACCTGTCCGACCTGTCCGACCTGTCCGACCTGTCCGACCTGTCCGACCTGTCCGACCTGTCCGACCTGTCCGACCTGTCCGACTTGTCCGACCTGTCCGACTTGTCCGACCCGTCCGACCCGTCCGCCCCGTCCTAACTCGCACTCCTCGTGCGCGCGTCCTAATTAGGGATGGAGGTCCCCCCAACGGTGGGGTGGGCCCCACCGGTAGAATCAAGAGGCACGGGGCAAAAATTAGTGCTTAAGTCGATTTTTTCAAGGCCTGTATCAACAATTGCATACAAATACCTTGTTCCCGGGCAACTGCTTCCCAATAAAGGACCAAGAATCCCAGCCATGGGGAGCTGGTGAGATTGCCGGCGGCCATCGGCAATCGGGGCAGTAATCAGCATGGCTCAAGAATCCTTGCTGCGGAGGCTGATGCGATTGGGTAAGAACCGGTATTTCAGCTGGGTATACTCCATCGCCTGCAGGCGGCAACTGTCATCTCTCTTTCTGGCTTTCTGGCGCAGACCACGTCATTCCGAGACAACCGCAGACAGTGCCTCTTCGGCGACAATCTAGTACCAGTCTTCGCACGTAATTGGTCATTCATTGATAACCGCCAGGGACGCAAAGGACGCCAAGGAAGAGAGTGGAGATAAGAATCAAGCGCATTGTTTTTTCTAATCCCCTTGGCGGTTAGTGACTTTTAATTGAAACCATTGAACCGCCAAGGACGCCAAGGACGCAAAGGAAGAGGGAGAGAGGAGTCAAGCGCATTGTTTTTTCTAATCCCCTTGGCGGTTAGTGACTTTTAATTGAAACCATTGAACAGGCATTTCCTGTTGCTTTGCAATGGAACCCATCTTTCGTGTTCAGTGCTTTCACCGCTTCGCGGCCAAGACGACAAGTACTCTTGGCGCAGCTTGCCGGGGCTGTAAATATCAATAAGTGACCGATTACTTTCGCACATTAACAAATTTTCAGGTGCGCACCATGGCAAAAACGACACTGTGGATGATTCCGGACCTTCACGTCCATCCTCCGTATCTGGTTTATTTTCGCAACTGCTTCAAGGTCGAGAGCGACACTCAGCTGCGCTTCCGCTTCAGCGCCGAGGAGCGGGCGATGCTGTTTCTGGATGGCAAGCGGATTGCAGAAGGGCCGGAGCGCAGCGGTCTGCAGCATTGGCATTACGGCGAGGTCACGGTGCCAGTTTCTGCCGGTGAGCATATCCTTTCGGCCCAGCTGCTGGCGTTGGGACCGGCGCTGACTGCATACGCGCAGATGTCTTTGGCACCGGGCCTGTATGTACAGGAGGATAGCAACCTGCTCTCGCCGGACTGGCAATACCAGCAGCTGGACTGTCGCTTTGTTCCTCCAGTGCCCGATTGGGGTACTTATGCCCGCCTGCATTGTGCCCCCGGCTGCAATCTGCAGGCATACCGGGGGGTGGGCGGCGAATGGCAACCGGTGATCCTGGCGGAAGACTGCCGCGAACTCCATCCCCCTCAGCTGCCACCCATGAAATACCTCCCGGATACCGATTTCCGGCAGGAACAGACCTTGTTTCATTTTGCTGAATATGCTTTGCGCTGGGGTGTGTATCATTTCCAGGGCCCGGGGCAGGTGAAAATCCGGCATTTGGAGCCTGCGTATGCCAACGCCTCCGAGCTCCCCCCAGCCACCCGGGAGCATAATTGGGACATCCTGCAGCTGCCGCCAGGCGAGGTGGTCTGGCACGACTATTGGTTCCGTGCCGGGCAAACCACCGAACTGCAATTGGAAGGCGGAGCAGTTCTGAAGCAGGCGGAATTCTTCCGCACCGGCTATCCTCACCGTTACAAGGTCGATTTTACCCATCCCGAACCTGCCCACGAGCGCCTGCTGGAGCTTTCACGCCGCACTTTCGAGTGCTGTACCTTTGAGACTTACATGGATTGCCCTTTTTACGAGCAGCTGATGTATGTCGGCGACACGCGCGTGCAGGCCTTGATCACCTATACGATCTGCTCTGACTGGTGCCTGCCCCGTAAGGCGCTGCGGACTCTGGCCGAGGCTATCGATACGGCCGGGAATATGCAGAACCGCTATCCGGGCAAGGAGATCGCCGTGCGTCCCTGCTGGGGTCGGGCCATTGCCCAGGTGCAGGTCTATATTCCCTCATTTTCCCTGTTTTTCCTGTCCATGGTGCACGATTATGCCCGCTTGCGCGATGATGATTCCCTGGTGCAGGAGCTCCTCCCCCGCCTGCGGCCGCTGGCCGAAAATACCCGCAGGCATCTGTGCCAGGATGGGCTGCTGCGCATGCCCGGCTGGAACTTCATTGACTGGCTGCCGAACTGGCAGTCCGGGGTGACACCAGGCGG
>JAAZIZ010000247.1 GCA_012800565.1 Lentisphaerota bacterium | reverse complement strand
TTTTTTACTGAAGCTCTGACTTTCATGTTGACCTCTTTCGTCTGATCCTTCCGGCTTTCGTATTGGCATCGCCATCGCAGTATGGTGAGGCCCCTTGCCTCCAAAATGCCCGCCGCGGCCGGAAACATTGTCGCCAGCAAACACCGGGCAAGGCGAAAACTATGAATATATTGCTGAATCTAAAAAATACAAATCAAAGACTGAAAAATAGCGCAAAAAAGGATTGTTTCTTTTTTGCTGGTCAGGTGTATATGTTTTGGTATTTGGTTTAGCATTATTTTTCAGCAGGGTGTCCTGGTCAGCGTTTGCGGTATGAGATGCGTCCTTTTCCCAAGTCATAAGGTGATATTTCCACCGTGACATGGTCTCCGGGCAGGATACGGATAAAATGGAGACGCATTTTACCGCTGATATGGGCGATAATTTCGTGTCCGTTTTCGAGTGTAACCAGGAACTGGGTATTGGGCAGTAATTCTTTTACCACGCCTTCCATTTTTATGCAGTCTTTAGCCATGTCAAAATCTCCGCTTGTGTATCTGTGATCAGTATTTGATGTTCGAAATGAGCCGACAGCGACTGGTCTGCGCTGCGCACGGTCCAGTTGTCCTGGCGGTCGATCACCACCCGTCCGGTTCCGGCGTTGATCATCGGCTCGATGCAGAGAACCATGCCGGGGCGCAGGATCGGTGTACGTCCTGGCTGGCGGTAATTGGGCACTTCCGGAGCCTCGTGCATGTTTTTGCCGCAGCCGTGTCCGACCAGGTCCCGGACCACCCCATACCCGGCGGCAGTGGCGATCTGTTCGACGGCGCTGCTGATGTCATTGACGCAATTGCCGGCGCGGGCAGCGGCGATTCCGGCCTGCAGAGCCTCGCTGGTCACTGTCAGCAGTCTTTGGGCGCCTTCCGGGGCGCTGGCGCTGCTGCCGGCGATAATGGTGCGGGCGTTGTCACCGACGTAGCCGCGGTATTTGACGCAGACATCCAGGCTGACCAGATCGCCTTCAGCGATGATGCGCTGCGGTCTGCCGATACCGTGCACCACCTCTTCATTGATGGAGATGCAGATTTGTCCCGGGTAACCATGGTAGCCCAGGGAGGCGCTTTTGCCGCCGGTCTCTCTGATGAAGCTTCCGGCCAGGTCGTCGATGTCTTTGGTGCTTAAGCCGGGGCGCACAGCTGCGCAGGTACGGGCCAGGACTTGAGCCGCGGCCTGAGCCGCAGCCCGGATGCCGGCGATCTCGGATTCATTATAGATAACAATGCGTTCTTTTGCCATATTTCTTGGTTTGCTCCGCAGGCACAAGCCTGCAGGCTGAGCCTGAAGCTACATATTCAGGGCTGCCAGCAAGGTAGCGAAGTTCTGTTCTGCGGTGACTTCCCGGCTTTTCATCACCACCAGCTTGCCGGTTTTCCGGTAGTAGTCAATCAGGGGGGCGGTCTGCTGATCATAGACCCGCAGGCGGTCCAAAGCAGTTTCCTCGGAGTCGTCGCTGCGCTGGACCAAGGCCGAGCCGCAGCGGTCGCAGAGTCCTTCGCGAGCAGGCTTATTACTTTGCAGATTGAAGATCGCGCCGCAGGCCTTGTTGCTGCATATCCGGCGGGCGGTCAGGCGCCCGAGGAGGATGTCGCGGTCGGCATCAACCAGCACTGCCGCAGTCAGCTCGGTAGCATTGTCGGCGAAGATGCGCTTCAGGCTGTCGGCCTGAATGGTAGTGCGGGGATATCCGTCCAGCAGGCTGCCATGTTGCCGGATATCATTCTGAAGCAGTCTTTTGCTGACCATGGCGGTGACGATGTCGTCAGGGACTAATGCGCCGCTGGTAATAATGCTCTTGACTTTCTGCCCGAGTTCGGAGCCGCTGGCCATCTCATCACGCAGCAGCTGACCGGTGGAGAGATGGATTACACCGGTGCGTTCGCACAGCATCTCCCCCATGGTGCCTTTGCCGGCCCCAGGCGGGCCCAGAAAAATATAGTTCAGCATCGCAGTTCTTTATTTGGTATTAAGACGCGGGAATTTCGGTTATTGATAAAGAGATAATCTATAAATATAATCTGAGCAGGGAAAAATACAAGCAACCGCCGTAAATAATGACTAGGCTGCATCTTGCGTTTGACCATGTTTTTCCGCGGTGTTGTTTCCGTCTTGTTATGTCTTCTGTCCCGGCTTAGTTTGAGTACGGCATAAAGCTGGCGGGCGTATTTTTCTGGCAGCGCTGGCTGCGGGTTGATTTAATGCGAGTGGATTTGACAAAGCTTCTCACTGTGGTATTTTATTTCGACCGCACTGGCTGCGTCGGGTGGCTTTCAGGTTGCGCCACGCCCACCTGCTTTTGTCCTGCCAGAATATATTTTGTGTATGAACAAGCACCAGAAACAATTCCAGCTGCTGGCTCCGGCGGGCGATTTTGCTTCCTTGGCTGCTGCACTGCAAAACGGTGCTGATGCGGTATATTTCGGGGTTGGCAAGCTCAATATGCGGGCCAATGCGACAGTTAATTTCAGCCAGCGTGAGTTGCCTGAGCTGGTGCGCCGCTGTCACAGTGCCGGGGCAGAGGCTTGGTTGACTATCAATACTGTGATTTATGACCGAGAGCTTCCCGAGGTCAGGCGGCTCTGCCTGGCGGCCAAGCAGGCCGGGGTAGATGCCGTCATCGCCAGCGATCTGGCGGTGCTGCAGATCGCTACAGAGCTGCAGCTGCCGATACATGTGTCGGTGCAGGCCAACATCAGCAACTGCCTGGCCTTGAAATTCTACGCCCGCTATGCGGAGGTGGTGGTCCTGGCCCGGGAATTGACCTTGAGCCAAATCCGGCGCATTTGCCGTTATATCCAGACGGAGGATATCCGCGGGCCCGGGGGCAAGTCTCTGAAAGTGGAAATCTTCGTCCATGGCGCCTTATGCATGGCTGTAGCCGGGCATTGTTACTTAAGCCTGGCCCAGGACAATACTTCAGCCAACCGCGGGGCTTGTGTGCAGAACTGCCGGCGCACCTACACGCTGCAGGACAGCGAAACGGGGCAGGAAGTGCTGCTGGATCACCAATATCTGCTCTCACCCAAGGACTTGTGCACACTGCCCATTTTGCCCCGGATTTTGCGTTCCGGGGTCTCGGTTTTGAAGATAGAGGGCCGCGGGCGTTCAGCAGACTATGTTGCAGCCGTTACTGCTTGTTACCGTCAAGCCATTGATGAGTATCTTGCCACTGGCACCCTGCCGCGGCAAAAACTGGCCGAATGGCAGGGAAATCTGGCCCAAGTGTTCAACCGTGGCTTTTGGCAGGGTGGTTATTATTTGGGTGAGAGCATTGATGCCTGGGCAAAAGCCGCCGACAGCCTGGCCCGGCGGCGCAAAAAATTTCTTGGTGTGATCCGCAACTACTACTGCCGCAGTGCGGTAGTGGAAGCTGTTCTGCAAGCCGGTTGCCTGTCCTCCGGGGACGCGGTGCTGATTACTGGTCCGACCACTGGTGCGGTGGAGTGCCAGGTGCAGGAACTGTGGGTTTGTGAGCAGCCGGCAGCAAAGGCTGAGCAAGGTCAGACGGTCACTTTTCCGTGTGCGCTGAAATTACGTCGCAATGATAAAATCTATCGTTTGGACTGCCGATGATTTCAGGCCGGTGGAGGATTTTTCAGTTGGACACTATAACCCCAGCATTAACAAGGAGAAAACATGATGATCAGAAAGATGGTTAAGGTGTTTGGTCTGTTGTGCGTCTGGAGTGTTTTTTTATCGGCTCAGGAGTTTCTGTTGCGCAACCGGGAGGTGGAAGCTCATTTCAGCGAAAAGGGCGGCAGTCTGGCATCGCTGCGTTATCGCGGGAAACTGCTGACTATTCCGGAGCAGAATTCATTCACCGAGCAGGTACTGGCCTTGAATCAGGAAAAGGCTCAAATCCAGGAGCTGTTCCGGGAGTTGGAATTTCGTCCGGTTGAGGTTGATGCTCTCAGTCTGACTTTTACCACCCGGGGAGTCGCAGCTTTCGACTGGCTGAAGCTGAGCAAAACCTACACCCTGGCTCCAGACGGCGCGGTGATGACTGTGACCTACCGCCTTGAGAATCTCGACCGCCAGGAGCATGCCGCCGGGCTGTGGATCAAGACCTTTCTGCGCCGCAGTGAAGAAGTCGGCATTACTACCAACACAGTATTTCAGCCCCGGGCGGAAGGCCTGGCCGAGCTGGTGCACCCCGGCAGTGGCATTAGTGCTGACGAGTGGTCAGTCGCTCCCGATCGGCGCTGGCTGGCGGTGATGGGCAATGATGACCATACTGGCGCGATGTTGCGCTTTCCTCCCCGGCTGGTATCGGCATATTATTCCTGGTTCGGGCTGAACCGTAATCTCTCCACGGTTGAAGGCTTTATCCGGGAACTGGTTATTCCCCCCGGCGGCAGCCGCGAATTCAGCCTTGAGCTGGAATGCTCCGAGGACATCCCGGCCTTGCTCCAGAAACATCAGGGCGAAGCGGATTTGATTACCGAGGTTGAAGGGCAAGAGATACTTCTGCCTAAATCCTATTCCAAGCAGATTCCCGAGGTACCGTTGCTGACCCCCTCCAGCGGAGTAATGCCTCGCAGCGAGGCGTATTTCGAGGTCAGCGGTGCCAGGCAGTACAACCAGTCGATTCAGTCGGTAATTCTGCCTGCCAACCACGATCCGGCCAAAATCGCGGTCTTCAATGTGCGCAATGGTGTCAGCGATTATGAGCAGCCGGTGCCGTATATGTTGCAGCGGACTGCGAATGGGGACTGGGAACTGCTGTTCCTGATTCCCGGCTGTGCTCCCAAAGGATATTATTATACGGATATCAAAGACGGCCGGGCGTATGACAAGAGCAACCCCAAAAAGATTATTGCCTTGGGGCGGAGCACTTTTGCCTACCGGGTGGAATTCGATTGCCAGAACCCGCATCCGCAGGAGCCGGCCCTCTTTGCCGGGGGCGAAAACTTGATTCACAACGGCGATTTCGAGCTCAAGGACCCGCAAAAGGACTGGCCGGATGGATTCTACTGGAGCAGCCTGACCGCGCCGGTGCGCAAGAATATCCATTGGGTCAAAAGCGACATCCCCGGCAACGGTTACTGCATGCTGGCTCAGGGGAAAGAGGCGCCGCACCGCGGGGGCTTCAGTACTTTCTTTCTCCTGGACCCGGGCCGCAAGTACACCGTCAGTGCCCTGGTCAAAAGCGACAATCCCACAGCCGCATACGCGCTGTTCCTGCTGGAATTCTATAATCAGGACGGTAAGTATATGCCTGAGCACAAGACATATATTCTGAGCGGCAAAGACAGCTATGACTGGAAAGAAGTCCAGCATACGTTTTTCACTCCTGAAAATGCGCTGGTAGCCCGTCTCGGTTTCCATACTTATG
>JAAZIZ010000246.1 GCA_012800565.1 Lentisphaerota bacterium | reverse complement strand
TCCGACCCGTCCGACCCGTCCGACCCGTCCGACCTGTCCGACCTGTCCGACCTGTCCGACAGCACTATGCAGCTTTTTGGACAGGGCTATTTATTCAGCTGTCTTTGAGCGTGAGCACAACCTTGCCGATGTTCTCATTGTCGGCCAGAATCCGGTGGGCTTCATGCACTTCCTGGATGGGCAGCACCCGGTGAATGACGGGACGGATGCTCTTGTCCTCCAGCAGCGGCCAGATTTTTTGTTCCAATGCCGCCAGGACTTGGCCTTTCACCGTGTTGCTGCGGCTGCGCAGGGTGCTGCCAATCAAGCGCAGTCCGCGGGATAAGACTGACCGCAGAGAAACCTGGCTCTGTTCGCCCCCCAGGGTGGCTATCAGTACCCAGCGGCCGCCGCGGGCCAGCCGGGAGAAATTTTCGCCCAGGGCCGGGCCGCCCACACAATCCAGCACCACGTTGACGGGGTGCGTATCCATGGCCGCGCCGAGATCGTCCGTATGCCGGTTGATGATGATATCTGCGCCGATTTGGCGCACCGCTTCGGCCTTGGCAGCTGAGCCGACTGTGGTCATCACAGTAGCGCCCAGTGCTTTGGCAGTCTGGATGGCGGCCAGCCCCAGGCCGCTGGCGCCAGCCTGAATAAGCACAGTTTCGCCTGCCTGCAGGTCGGCCTCCAATACCAGATTAAGATAGCTGGTGGCGAAGACTTCGGGCAGTGCCGCTGCCTCGGTCAGGGATAGTCCTTGAGGGACCGGCAGCAGCAGCTCTTCCGGTACGGCTACCCGCTCAGCATACCCGCCGCCGCCGAGCAGCGCACAGGCTCGTTCGCCCTTCTGCCAGCGGCTGCCGGCAGGTGCCTGCAGGATGACTCCCGCGGCCTCCAGGCCGGGCCAGTCCGGCCAGCCGGGCGGCGGCGGGTATTTGCCGGCGCGTTGCAGCAAGTCGGCGCGGTTCAGGGCGGTGGCATGGATTTCCAGCAGCACCTCGCCCGGGCCGCATTGCGGTTCCGGGACGATGTGCCAGCAGAAATCACGTTTGGCATCGAATATCATTGCCTGCATAGTTGTCGTCTCCTAAGGGTAGGTTGGTGGTTGTGGTAAGGTTGAGGGGGCGGGAAGCCTCAGGTCCGGCCGGCGCCAGTCAGTCCCAGGGTGCGTCCGCCATCGACTACGAGGTTCTGGCCGGTGATGAAGTCGGCCTCAGGTCCGGCCAGGAAGAGCACTGCCTCCGCGATGTCCCGGGGGGTGCAGAGGCGGTTCAGCCAGCTGGTGCGGCGGCAGAAAGCCGCCTCATCGACTGGCATCTCGTCTTTGCGCCGTACTGGTCCCGGGGAGACACAGTTCACATTGATGTTGTATTCGCCCAACTCCATGGCCAGGGACTTGGTCAGGGAGAAGATAGCGCCTTTGGCCGCGGCATAATCGCTGAATGAGCGCAGGCCGCCGAGGCCGACCGATGAGCCGAAATTGATGATCTTGCCGTAATTCCGGCTGATCATCTGGTTTACGGTGGCCCGGATGCAGTGCAGGGTGCCGAACAGATTCAGCCGGATAACCTGCTCCACCACGGCCATATCCTGCTCGTGGAAGCGTTTGGCCTGGGCCCGGGCGCTGCCGCCGGCGACATTGACCAGGATGTCCACCGGCCCCATCTCGGCCGCCACCGTCTGGATGGTTTTTTCTGCCGCCGGATATGAGCAGATGTCACAGATGTATGCCCGGGCCCGACCGCCGCCGGCAGTGATCTCAGTGGCGATTGCCGCCGCGCTATCGGGGTTGACTTCCAGGATTGCGATGGCCGCTCCTGCGGCGGAGAGAATGCGTGCGACTTCGGAGCCGATCGCGCCACCGCCGCCGCTGACCACAGCGAGCCGGCCGGACAGTTTAAGATTTTGGGTCATTGCTGGTATCCTGCTGCTTGTAACAAGGTTTTGTGCACGAGGAGTTCGTGCTCATACGGGTAGGGGTTGGGGCTCTCGCCGCGGATGATGCTGGCGAATTCGAGCAGTTGCCGGTCATAGCGGTCATTCAAGGTACCGCAGTCCACGCAGTGGGTGCCGGCAGAATATGGCCCGGTGTCGTGTTTAAGGGTCAGGCGTACCTGCAGGGGCCGGGTGTAGTACTCTGGCCCCGGCGGCTCTATCGGGCAGAGCTCCACGCTGCCCAGGGTGCCGCAGACGATCAGGCGGCGGTGCTTCATGCCATCGACTTCTTCCACTGAGACCCGGATGGTGGCTGTAGCCCGGGGATATACCAGCACCGCCAGGCCGTTGTCAATCAGGCCGTCATCGCGGGTGCTTTGCATAAAAGGCACCACCTGCTGCGGGGCGCCAAGCATGCTTACTACCAGGTCCACCAGATAGCCGGCGAAGATATACATCGCACCGCCCCGGAACTGCGACAGCCAGGTGCGGTAGCGCTGGTTGTCACCGTCGTAACGGCTCATAACCGCGTGGACCTCGAAAATTTCTCCCAGCCATCCTTGCCGGACCGCCTGGAGGCAGAAATTCAGCCCGGGATTGTAGCGGTACACGTATGCCAGTTGCAAGGCCAGGTTACGTTTCCGGCAGTCCTGCACCAGGGCTGCGAATTCCGGCAGTGACTCCCCGCCGGGTTTATCGAGATGGATATGCAGACAGTGTTCGGCGCAGCGTCTGGCGGTGGGCACAAGCTGGGCGCCATCAGTCTCGACGGCCACAGCCTGCAGGCCGGGAATCCGGAATATCTCTTCTTCGCTTAACCAGGGCAGCCCCTGATATACTGACAGCTGGCCGCGCTCATGCAGCCAGTATGGGTCGCTTTCAGCCACCCCGACGACTTCGAAGTGGTCCGGGAGTGCACGCAGGGCACGCATCTTGTCGGCAGCGTGGTTGTGCCCGATGCCGAGCTGCGCTATCTTGATTTTTTTCATCGCTGATCCTTGTTTGACAGGTTGCAGCTATAAAATAATCCGCGGTTCCCGTATGCGCAAGAATAGTGGTGCTTTTCGCAGAAGAAAAAACAAACCGAAGATTGATACGCTCGGGATTGCTGTGCTTGTATTCGGACATAGTCGCAATATGTTATTAAAACATTGCAGGGT
>JAAZIZ010000245.1 GCA_012800565.1 Lentisphaerota bacterium | reverse complement strand
GACGGGTCGGACAGGTCGGACGGGTCGGACAGGTCGGACAGGTCGGACGGGTCGGACGGGTCAGACGGGTCGGACGAGCCAGAAGACGATACTTGAAAAAGCAAATGCGCATTTGTCAGATTAAGTGCGTTGAAGAACATTTCAGGTGGTGCGTTTAATTTTTCAACTTGGGTTACAAAAACAGCTTGAATTTCCTGCATTGGCAACTTGTTTTTTTTTATATAGTGTATATATTAGATGCAATTTGTAAATGCAGCAGTGGGCGATTTGGAAGCGGGCATCTACCCGCTTTTGTTTTTTACGGGGGACACAGAGGTGACAATATGAGCAATGAAATAATCCAAATTTTCGAATATCTTGAGAACGAGCGCGGCATTGACCGCGAGACCCTGATCGACCTCCTGAAGAAATCTTTACGTGAAGCGGCTCGGAAGTCCATCCAGCAGACCCGGGAAATCGAGGTAAAATTCGATGAGCGCACCGGCACTTTCCGTTGTTGGGCAAAGTTGTTTGTGGTGGACAAAATTACCAACCCCAGCGAAGAAATTCTGTTGTCGGAGGCGCGGAAGATCAATCCTGCGGCGGTATGCGGCGACGAGGTGGCCTGCGAAGTTACGCCGGAGGATTTTGGGCGTATTGCGGCGCAGGCGGCCAAGCAAACCATCACCATGGGATTGCGTCAGGCTGAGAAACGCAATGTCTGTGAGTCTTTCAAGGATCATCTCAATCAGCTGCTTAATGGCATTGTGGTGCGCATTGAACGCGGCGATATCTACATCAATTTCGGGCAGGCAGAGGGCGTATTGCGCAGTGTTGACAAGATTCCCGGTGAGATCTATGACCTGGGCGATCATATCACTGTACTGCTGACCAGCATCAATCCCGAGGGCACCGGACCGAGTCTTTACGTCTCGCGGGTTGCTGATGATTTCGTGCTCCGTCTGTTTGAGCGCGAGGTTGCGGAAATATCCTCCGGCCTGGTGGAGATCAAGGGACTGGCGCGCGTGCCCGGCTGCCGCAGCAAGATTGACGTGGCGACTACCCAGCCGCGCATTGACCCGGTGGGGGCCTGTGTTGGTCTCCGGGGTACCCGGGTGAAGACCATCGTCAGGGAACTGGGAGGCGAAAAGATTGACATCATTACTTGGGATAAAGACATCAAGGTTTACGTCACCAATGCCTTGAAGCCGGCAAAACTGGCATCTTTGGAGGTCGATGAAGCCAATGGCGTGATCAGAGTCAAAGTTACCGAAGACCAGTTCTCTCTGTCTGTCGGCAAGAAAGGACAGAATGTGCGCCTGGCTGCCAATTTGACTGGCTGGAAGATTGATATCAGCAAGGTCGAGACCCAAGAGGTCGAGGAACCCTGTGATTTTGCTGAGCAAGTCCGACGGGCCATCGAAAGCATGGGTGCGGTTCCCGGCATTGGCCTGGAGGCGGCGGAATTGCTGGTCAATAACGGCTTTGCCAGCATTGATGGCATTCTGGCTGCCGAGGTGGATGACATCGCCGCCCTGGAAGGCATTGGCCGGGAGAGGGCCAAGGAGATCATCGAAGCTGCTGCTGCTTCTCTCGAACAATAGCCTCCTTAAATGCGCACAGACGGATGCCTGGCGTGCTTTTTTGCCGTCCAGGCGAGTTCTGTACGTGGGGATCGGCCCAAGGGCTGTTTCCGGTCAAGGCAGGAGGAAACAATTTTTATGATTCCACATCATCAATTATATAAGGGGAAATAAGTATGACGCAGACAAAAATCAGAGTATATGAACTCGCCCGGGAATTGGGGCTGACCAATAAAGAGCTATTGTCGATTTTGGAACAAGAGGGGTTTACAGTCCGCAGCCACTCCAGCAATATTGACGAAGATGACGCTGACCTGATTCGTCGCCAGATTATTGCTGAACGCCAGAAAGGGCGCGAGGAGCGTGAGGAGCGCGAGGAGCGTAAGGAATCCGCCAAGCCCAGTCCGGCCGCAAAGAAAGCCCCTGCGGCCCCTGCGGCTGCGGCCAAGGAAGCCTCGGCGCCTGCCAAGGCGGACAAAGGCGGCAAGGAGATACATCTCAAGACTCCGGTCACAGTGCGTGATCTTGCCGACGCCTTGGGCAAGAAGCCTAATGAATTGATCGGCATGCTGATGACGATGAATACTTTTGCGGCCATCAATCAAGTCCTGGATGTTGAGAAAGTCGAGGCGGTTTGTGAGCGCTATGGCCGGAAGTTCGTCCGGGAAAGGCGTGAGAAGCCCCAGGAGAAAGCCCCCGTCCAGGCGGCTGGCAAAGGTGCGCCTGCAACAACCTTGCCGCAGAAGCATGTCGGTCGTCCGCCGGTAGTGGTATTCATGGGACACGTCGATCACGGCAAGACCTCTCTGCAGGATTATATCCGCAAAACCAAGGTCACTGCTGGCGAATCCGGTGGTATCACCCAGCATATTGGAGCCAGTGTGGCCGTGGTCGGAGAGCAGACCATTACTTTTCTGGACACCCCGGGGCATGCGGCCTTTACCGCGATGCGGGCCAGGGGCGCTAATGCCACAGATATCGCGGTGCTGGTGGTGGCTGCAACTGAAGGGGTTATGCCCCAGACTATTGAGGCGATCAATCATGCCAAGGCAGCCGAAGTGCCGATAGTTGTCGCCATGAACAAGATGGACCTTCCCGGTGCCAACTCGGACAAGGTCTATCTGGGACTGCAGCAGAACGGCATTACCCCGGAAGAGTGGGGCGGGGAAACCGCGGTGGTGCCAGTTTCCGCCATGACTGGCGAGGGAATTGATGATTTGCTGGAACGCATTCTGCTGGAAGCAGAAATGCTGCAGCTCAGCGCGGACTTGAATGCGCCGTTCGAAGGGCTGGTTATTGAAGCTCAGATGGAGGGCGGTATGGGGCCGACAGCGCATGTGTTGGTGCGCAATGGCGTTCTGCGGGTCGGTGACAGCCTGATTTGCGGCCAGGCTTATGGCCGGGTCAAGGCACTACTGGATTCCAACGGCAAACGACTGTCGAAAGCCGGTCCTTCCACGCCAGTGAAGATTATGGGTTTGTCGGCGGTACCGGACGCCGGGGATGTCATCCGCATCTGCGCTAATGAGCGTGAAGCAAAAGCTCTGGCTGAAGCGGAGATCGCCAAACATCGCGAAGGTACTCTGCAGGTCGAGCGGTCGCTGACCCTGAACAGTCTGGAAGACTGGTTTAATAGCCGTGAGCAAGCGGATGAGAAGCAGGAACTCAGCCTTGTTCTAAAGACCGATGTCAAGGGGTCCCAGGAGGCCCTCTCGGATTTGATTCAGAATTTGCAATCGGACAAGATTTCGGTCAAGATTGTCCATGCCGGGGTTGGTGAGATCACTGAGACCGATGTAGTTCTGGCTGCGGCCAGCCAAGCGATTATTATGGGTTTCCACGTCCGGGTGATGCCAGGGGTGAACCGCCTGGCCAAGCAGAAAGGCGTTGACATCCGTCTGTACTCGATCATCTATGAACTTCTGGATGAATTGAAAGATGCCATGCGTGGTCGGCTGACTCCGGAGATCAAGGAGCAGACACTGGGCAGCGCCGAGATTATCCAGGTATTCAATATCTCCAAGGCCGGCAAAATTTGCGGCTGCCGGGTCACCTCCGGGGTGGTTAAAGTCAATGCCAAGGCCAAGGTCTACCGTGACAAGGAGTTGATTTATCACGGCCAGGTACAGACGCTGAAGCATTTCCGCGATGATGTCAAGGAAGTGAAGTCCGGCTTGGAATGCGGTATCCGCCTGGATAACTTTGAAGATTTTGAGGTCGGTGACCACATTGAGGTTTTTAGCATACAGGAAATAGCCCCCGAGTTGTAAATTTTACTTACCGGGGCGGGAATGTTCCTGCACTCTGATTCTAACATATATTTGCCGTAGCCACAGCGGATGCTGTGGTCCGGATTGGGGGGAAGTGCCATGTCCGTATCTCGTTTAACTCGTCTCAATGCGCTGCTCCAGCGTGAATTAGGCGCCTTGATGAAGTTTCACATCAGCCCTGAACTCAAGAATACTTTAGTTACCATCACCGGTGTGAAAGTAACCTCCAACTTGCGTGAAGCTTCGGTGTACTACAGTGTTTTCAGTCAGGATGCCAATGCAGAAGAGAAAGTCGCCTCGCTGCTGCAGGCGAAGCGGGTGCAGCTGCAAAGTGATTTGGCGGCCCGGGTAGTCATGAAATATACCCCGGTGCTGCATTTCCGCTATGATTCCACTCCGGCCCGGGCAGACCGGGTGATGGCCATCCTGAATGAACTGCAGCTTTCCGATGAGGAGCACCATCACGCCGGTCCGGCGGCAGAGCACTAAGAGCTGCCGCATAGCCGCTCTCAGGTTTCAGCGCCATTTCAGGGCAGTATGTCTTATTCTTCAGAAAACAGAACCGCAATGTCCGGCCAGGCAATTGTGCTCCTGCTGGTGATGCTGCTGTTGTCACTCTTCGGTTTGTGCTATATCTACAGCACGGGCTATATTGGCGATGATTATCCGGTGCGTGAGAACTGGCAGCGGCAGCTGGTCTATATGCTGCTTGGGTTGCTGGTGTTCCGGATACTGGCCGGATGGCCCAACCAGAATATCTCCTGGCGTTTTTTTGTGTTCAGCGGCTATTTTCTCAGCTTGCTGGGCCTAGTGCTGGTACTGCTGTTCGGGCGGCAGGTCGGTGGTGCCCGCCGCTGGCTGGTGGTGGGGAGTTTCTTCCTCCAGCCGGCTGAGTTTGCCAAGGTCTTCACGCTGCTGGCAATCTGTCTGGTACTGACGACTGACAGGATAAAATCCGGCTGGCTGCAGCTGCTGGCTGCCATTATGTTGCTGATTCCACCGGTGCTGCTGATAAAAATGGAACCATCGCTGGGCAATGCTATCTCACTGCTGCCGCCTTTTCTGGCGCTGGTGCTGGTGAAACACTGCCCCGTCCGGCTGTGCCTGACCCTGACCATGCTGGCGCTGATTTTATTTGCCGCTGCTGTCATCGGGTTGTTTTATCTGCGGTCGCTGCCGGTACAGCCGGAAATTCTGCG
>JAAZIZ010000244.1 GCA_012800565.1 Lentisphaerota bacterium | reverse complement strand
TCCGACCCGTCCGACCCGTCTGACCCGTCCGACTTGTCCGACTTGTCTGACCCGTCCGACTTGTCCGACAGTACTATTTCGCACATTAACGAGTTTTTACATTTCGTTTTTGACATTGGCAGCAGTTAAAACTGCCCTCCGGGCAGATTTTCTTTGCCAAATAAATATTTGCGATTATGGTATGTCCAGTACCGATTCCGGAATCTGAACTCAAGTGGAAACATCATGGAAACCACCACTAATACTCCTCCTCCTACAGCTGAGACCACCCTGCACAACCTGGCTGAGGAATTGTGCCAGTCCTACCAGAACGCGTCCGGACAGGCTGTATGCCTGAATGGGCGGCTTGGCATACCCCAGCGCGAAAACGTGATTGCACTGCTGGAAAAAATGCTGGAATTGCTTTTTCCGGGTTATTCCGGCCGGTACTCGTTTACTCAGGCCGGGCAGTATTTTACCGTAGGGGAAATACTCTGCGATATTCAGCGCGGTCTGGCGGAACAGATCGAGCGGGCATGCTCATACCGTTGCCTGCGGGGCGAGTGCAGTGACGATTGCGAGATGAAGAATTGCCGGCAGATTGCGGTTACAGCCAGTCTGAAGTTGTTGCAGGACTTGCCTCATATCCGCAGCCTGCTGCTGCTGGACGCAGCTGCAGCTCTGGAGGGCGACCCGGCTACCCAGTCGCTGGATGAAATTATCCTGGCGTACCCCGGCTTCAAGGCCATCTGCATCAACCGTATTGCGCATGAATTATATGCTGCAGGCATACCGTTGATTCCGCGCATCATGAGTGAGTATGCCCATACAGTGACCGGCATTGATATCAATCCCGGTGCCCGCATCGGCAAGAGTTTTTTCATCGATCACGGCACTGGTGTGGTGATTGGTGAGACTGCGGTGATTGGTGACAATGTCAAAATTTATCAGGGTGTGACCTTGGGGGCGTTGAGTTTCCCCAAAGACGGCTGCGGCAAATTGGTCAAGGGTCACAAGCGTCATCCCAATATTGAGGATTCGGTGACCATCTATGCTGGAGCGACCATTCTGGGCGACATCACTATCGGTCACCACAGCACCATCGGCGGCAACGTCTGGCTGACTGCCAGTGTGCCGCCGTACAGTAAGGTGACTTTCTCGCCTTCAGATATTTCCATCCATACCCGCACCCGCACTTAAGAGCCGAGGCGGCGGCAGGAGGAGGTCGCAATGATGCAGAATTTAATCCGCCTGATTGCAGTGGTCGTGATTTGCAGCACCGGAGTACTTATGGGACAGGAACGCGATCAGAACGCACTGCGCCAACAAGCAACAAAGCTGTACCAGCAGGAAAATTATGCCGAGGCAGAAAAAATTTTCCGTCAGCTGCTGCAGTTGCCGCTTTCGCTTTCCGGTCCGGAGGCACAGTGGAAGGATTTTCTGCAGGCCGCCAGCTGCCTGGAAGCTATCAATCAATCCGAGGCCATTGAGGAACTGCTGGAACAGATGCTCCTGAAAGGGGAAAATTCCTGGTACCTGAAATGGCGCCTGGCGGAATATATTCTGGGGCAGGATGACTGCGGCTATCTCCTGGAAGGGAAATTTTATCGTGGCTGGTCGCGCAATAGCGGGCGGTGGTTGCGGGTGGGCGAAAGCGACCGCCGGCGTGCCTTACAGCTCTTCCACCAGGCGATGCTGCTGCTGCAGAAAAGTCCCGCGGAGGATTCGCAATCACGCGCAGACTTCTTCTGCGCTTTCGCCATTGCATTCCTGGGGCGGACGGGGCGAAACCTGGCCGACGATTGCCCGTACAGCCTGGCATCTGCGGCTTGGCGGCTGCAGAATCTCAGTGATTTAAGCTGCGTTCCGGCTTGGGATTCAGCCGAGAATGAAGAGGTGGAGATTGCAGGGGCACCTGCCGAAGATGACGGGTTGCCTGTGTTTTATGCGCTCCCGGCTGCATTTGAGCAAGCCGTCAATGACGGCGAGCGCTTCCGCTGGTTGCTGCAGCAGGCCGCAGAATGTACTCCCCGGGGCAATTGCCAGGCCAAGTTAATCCTGGCCAATTACAGTTGCAGCCTCTACGGCACCCAGACTCTGCAGGATTATTTCCACCTGTTCCCCGATTCCAGCGAAGAGGAGCAGGAGCGGACCGCCGGGCTGCTGGCTTTGCAGACCCTTGAGGATGATGAAACTGTGGCCCGGCTGGCCAACGGTGTCCGACGTTTCCGCCTGCCCCAAGATTATAATTTCCTGGCTCTGTATAGCGATGTGCTGGAACGCAGTCAGGCCGTGCCCGACTGGCCGACGGAACGCCAGGCTCAGATTCTGCGCCGTTTGGCGAAGATTCAGGAGAACCGCCATCAGCCCGCCCGGGCCTTGTCTTGGTGGCAGCGCTATGCCCGGCTGCGGCCTGAGGAAGGGCAGCGGCAGGTGGAAAAAATTACCGGCCGCTGGGCGACTTTTCTGCCTGTCAGGATGCAGGTTTTCGGAGATGAGATCGCAGTCGAATTGCGTTTCCGCAATGCAACTTCTGCTGAATTCCAGCTTTTCCGCCTTGACCTGCCCGGGATAATCAACGAGGTGGAGGCGCGTATCCTGGCCGGAGATAGGAAAAACCTGAATCGTAATTTTGCCGATCTCGGTTCCTGGCTGCTGGAAAAGGGGAATGAGAAATTCATCGGTGCAAAGGTAAAGGATTGGTCAGAGCAGCTCTCGCCTGCTGCGGGCCATCGGGACAAGGTGGTCAGGATATCTGTCCCATTGCCTGCGCCGGGTGCTTATTGGATGGTCTGCAGATTGCCGGGAGGCAATATCAGCCGCATCCCGGTATTAGCTCAGGAACATCTGCTGTTCACCAAAAAGCTACAGCAGGAGGTACTTTGGCAGGTGTGCAAGGCCCGGGACGGCTCGGCAGCCGCCAATACCAAACTGCAGATTCTGGTCTGGGACGTGCATTGGGACCAACGGCAGCGCAAGACGATGCTGGTGCATCAGCGTTACACTCTGACTACCGATGAAAACGGCAGCGCCTACCTGCGCTTGCCGCAGAATGACCAAAGCTACGGCTCCTGGGAATATCTGGTCAAAGCCATGCTGCCCGGAGAGTTCCTTTGCGCCGAACTCTCAATGTTGTCCTTCTGGCCCGTCTCTTCCGGACCGCAGCCTGCCAGCAAAGCATTTCTGCTTACTGACCGGCCAGTATATCGTCCCGGACAACTGGTACAGTACGCGGGCTGGCTGCAGGAGGCCGATTACACCGACCGGGCGAATCCCTGGGTCGGGCAGGCGGCTGCACTCTGGCTGCAGGCTCCAGGCGAGAAGCCGCAGCCGCTCTCTGATGCCGCTGAACCGGATAAGGGGCTGCCGCAACTGTATTTTTCTGCTCAAGGCGGGATTGCCGGTGAATACCGCCTGCCGGCCGAAGCCCGGCTGGGCGTATATACGCTGCTGCTCTCGACTCCGCTCCAGGGCCAAAAGTCGCGCAGGACGTACCAGGGCAGCCTGCAGTTCCGAGTCGAGGAATACAAGAAGCCGGAATACGAGGTTTTGGTCGGCACGCCGGAAAGTACAGTCAAGCTTGGCGAGTCTTTTACCGTGCCAGTCACGGCAAAATATTATTTTGGTGCGCCGGTTACTCGGGCCCGGGCCAGAATCAAGGTGTTGCGCTATGATTATCAGGCTGATTTCTGGCCGGTGCGCCCTTGGGATTGGCTGTATGGCCCAGGATACTGGTGGCTGTGGGGTTCCCAGGCCTGGTATCCCGGCTGGGAACACTGGGGCAGCGATGGTCCCCAGGGATTCTGGCTGTCGCCCCGTCCGCTTCCGTCGCCGGAAGTGGTGCTGCAGATGGAACAGGAACTGGATGACGATGGCCAGGTCAAACTGACCGTGGACACCGATACTGCCCGGCAGTTGTATGGTGACCGCGATCACCGTTATGAAATCATTGCCGAGGTGCGTGACCTCTCAAGGCGCACTATCGTGGGGCGCGGTCAAGTGCTGGTCGGCCGGAAACAATTCCGGCTGCAGGCCTGGACCAACGCCGGATATTTCCGCACCGGTGATACGGTGACCGCTTTTGCCCAGGCCAGCACTTTGTCCGGTCAGCCGGTGGCGGGGCCGGGAACACTGCAGCTGCTGCGCCTGCGCTATGATCAGCAGCAACAGCCCCAGGAGACTGCTTTGCAGCAATGGGACGTGCGGTTTGACGAGCACGGCCGGGCCGAACAGCGCCTGCAGATTTCCCAGCCCGGGCAGTATCGTCTGGCCTGGAAACTGCAACCTGCGGAGCAACACCAGGAGACGCCTGCCGGTGCTTGTCTGCTGTCTGTATACGGGCCACAGGAGGAAGCAGCAGGAGATTATCGCTATAATGTCCTGGAAGCAGTGCCTGACCAGCCGGAGTACGCACCGGGAGAGACGGCGCGGCTGCGCCTGAATGCAGCCCGCCCGGACAGCCTGGTGCTGCTCTTCCTGAGGCCCCAGAATGGCATCTGCGAACGGCCGCAGTTCCTGCGCCTGAACGGCAAAAGCCGGGAAATCAGCATCCCAATCACACCCGAGGACCGGCCTAATTTTTTTATTGAGGCTCTTCTGGTTTCTGACGGTGAGGTGCATTCGGTATTGCGGTCACTGGCGGTTCCGCCTTCCAGCCGCATTCTGGATATTGAACTGGTGCCCAGTTCCACCCGTTTGCTGCCGGGGGGCGAAGCTGCGGTTGAATTGCGCCTCACTGACGCATTGGGGAAACCTTTTGTGGGCGAGCTGGCGGTTACTGTCTATGACAAAAGCCTGGAGTATATTTCCGGTGGCAGCAATATCCCGGCCATCAAGCCGCATTTCTGGCAGTGGCGCCGCAGTCACCATTCCTCTTACGACACAATGTCCTGGCACTTGAGCAATTCCTTGCGGGAAAAGGAAAGGACGCTGGAATCAATCGGTATTTTCGACTTTGAGCTGCTGGGGCAGGAGATATTTGCAGGCGCAACAATGGTCCTTGGGGCTCCGAGCGACAGCGGCGGAGGGAAGATGCTGCGCAGCAAGGGTGTGGCAGAGACGGATGCTGAGGTTATGTTTGCGCCGTCTATGAATATGCTGCAGGAATCGGCCTCGGAGGAGACCGGCTCCAGTACTGCGGCAATGCCGATGTTGCGGCAGAATTTTGCCGATACTGCCTACTGGTCGGCCGGTCTGCTTACCGATGCCGAGGGTCGGGCCCGGCTCGCTTTTCCCCTGCCTGACAGCCTGACGACCTGGAAACTCCGGGTCTGGGCGATGGGACCGCAGTGTCAGGTCGGCGAGGGAGAATGCGAGTTCATCACGGCCAAAAACGTCCTGGTACGACTGCAGGCACCGCGTTTTTTGATTGAAAAAGATGAAGTGGAGCTGGGCGCCATTGTCCATAATTATTTCTCTGAGGAGCTCAGGGCGCAAACATCACTCCAGCTGGAGGGCGCTTGCCTGGAATTGCTGGCGGACAGTCCTGCCCGGCAAACGGTACTGGTTCCCGCAGCGGGACAGCAACGGGTGGTTTGGCGGGTGCGGGCAGTGCAGGCGGGTGAAGCCAGCATCCGTATCCAGGCGTTGAGCGAGCGGGAATCCGATGCCATGGTGCAGCGTCTTCCGGTCAAGGTGCACGGGCAGGATATCCTGCTGAGTCACAGCGGGGTCATCAGTCCTGCAGAGCAGCAGGCGGAAGCGCGCTTGCTGCTGCCCCGGGAAATCCGGGCCGGCAGTGCCCGGCTGGAGATTGCCTGTTCGCCCAGCCTGGCCCTGGCGATGCTGGACGCCATACCTTATCTGGTTAATTATCCCTACAATTGCACCGAACAGACCTTGAACCGTTTTCTGCCCGCAGTGCAGACTATGCTTACCCTGCAGAGACTCGGTTTGTCACTGGATGAATTGGCCCGCAAGAGCAGCAACCTTGATACTCAGGAACTCGGTTCGCCGGCCGAACGGGCCAAACAATGGCAACGCTATCAGGACCTGGAGCCGGTTTTTCAGGAAGAAACCAGACAGAAGATGATTCGGGAAGGGCTGGAAAGCTTGGCTCAGATGCAGTGTCAGGATGGCGGTTGGGGCTGGTTCAGCGGCTGGGG
>JAAZIZ010000243.1 GCA_012800565.1 Lentisphaerota bacterium | reverse complement strand
GCGTTCGCAATCCAGTATCGCCCGGCGGCAGAACTCCCCGAATTTGCTTAAGCCATGAGGATTGGCGCAGTACCGCTGGCAGAGATGCGGGTATTCGCCGGCGATTTCCGGGCGCACCGGGCAGGCGCCGGCGTAATCTAAGTACCTCATTGCAATTCGGTTCTGGTCTGATTATAATTGAAAGACAATGATCTGGGCGGAACCGGGATACTGCTGAAAGGCTTGTCCTCCAGCCACTGTCGGGCCTGGAAAGCCAAACTGTTGCTGACAGCGTCGATGGGTGGTGCCATTTGCCCCAGCGAGGGATATTTGCTGGGATTGTCCATGAAGTCCTGCCAGGGAATTTCATAAATCCGCATGACTCGGGCCAGTGCTTCTGCCAGGGCCGCATCCTCGGGGAAGCGTTTGCACAGGCTGACCAGGCTGAAAATGGCGTTGCCAATGACATCCATGTTTTCGAACATCGGCTCCATGCCGGGGATGACCGGTGTGGTGCACTGCAGAATCAGGCGCTGAGCCAAAGCCTGCAGCTGCTGATATTCGGCGGGGGTGGCTGGAACCAGCCGGCCTATCGCCCAGGCGGCATTGCGACGCTCGTCCGAGGTTGTGCTGCTGGTCTTTTTCAGGCAGGTCAGCAGATCGGTCGCAAAGAGTCCTTGCGGGAAATGGCCCATGGCCAGGAAAGCGGCCTCACGCACAGTCGCGCTGTGCTTATCCAGGCAGAGCTCTTTCAGTACCGGCTCGCCGCCGCGGCTGTGCAGTTTGCCGATGGCGAAGGCGGCAGCGGCCCGCACCAGAGGGGATTGATGCTCTGCCAGGGGCAGAATCAATTCTCCGAACTGCTGCGGCTCAGCCAGTACTCCCAAGGCAGTCAGCGCTGCAGCGAGGTTTTCCGACTGGGTCTCCTGGGGCAGCAAGGCCGCAATCGGTTCTGCTGCCGCCCGCAGCTGCAGGCGGCTCAGAGACAGCATTGCCTGCAGGCGGCAGGTGCTCTCCGGCTGCGACAACTGCGCCAGCAACAGAGGCGGTACCCCGCACGCTTCCTGAGCCGCCAAGGCAACCAGGGTCTCTCCTGCCGCCGTCCTGACGGAGGGATCGGGATCGGCAAACAAGCGGATGGCGGCTGTGCTGGCCTGATCACCAGAGTGCCGGAACCGGGGCAATGCCTGCAATGCCGCCAGGCGGACGAAAGGCTCCGAATCCTGCAAGGCAGTCAGAATTGCCGGCAGGTGGGTGCCGGCATTGGCCACGCAGACGGCCTGGCGGATGCCCGGCTCGGGGTCTGCCAGAAGCTTTCTCAGGCGGGCCTGGCTATCGGGATGGGGGTCGCGGGCGACAACCAGCCGCAGCCCGGCCGGGCCGTTTACGGCCGTGTCAAGCCAGGCCAGCACATCCGGCAGGCGTTTGCTCTGGGCGGTGGCGACAGCCAGAGCCAAGCCCTGCACAGCCAGGGATTCATCCTGGCGGAAATCCAGCACTTTGCGTCCCAGATAGGCGGCTTTGTCCGGGTGGTCGCGATAAGCCTTCCAGGCCGCCAGGCGCAAAGTCAGCGGCACGGGTGTTTCTTCCGTTTTGCGCAAGAAAGGCTCCAGGAGCTGATAGTTTGCAGCCGGGAGCTTCCCGTACAGCTCGATAGCGCTTTCCGCCACTGCTATCTGAGGGTGCTGCAGGAAAGGCGCGATTTTGTCCGGTGGGACCTGGGTCAGGCCCATGCGGCTGATCTGCCGGAGCAGTGTGCTCAGCAGCAGCGGTTCAGATTCCTGTCCCAGCCATTCCAGCAGCAAGGCCAGGTTAGCGGGGATGGGGGCAGCGGCCAAGTCCACGATCATGCTGCCGCGCGCTTCGGGTGCGGTGATCCGGTAGCCCTCGCGCAGCTTCTCCAGCACGGCGGTGGTAATTTCACTGTTTGCCTGCACTTCCATATTCTGGCTGTTGAGGGGTTCCTGTTCCCAGATGGGCTGCCAGATCGGGAACAGCACAACTGCAGTGCATAAAATAGAGGCTAAGACTGACATGGGCGGGTTATCTCGCAGTAGTGAGTGGTGATGGATTTATTTCTGCTCTCGGAACAGGAAATGCACGCGCCAGGCTGAAATGGCCAGCAGAATCACGGTCAGGCAGCTGAAAATCAGCAGGTGGTTTTGCCAGAGGCGGTTGCCAAAAAGACTGGGCAGTTTTGCGGCCATGGAATTGTCGAGGGTGATTTCCAGGGCTGCGACGAAGGGGTTGAACATCAGGAAAGCCGCCTGGACGGTTGGGCTGATTCTGGTGCTGAACAGCAGTACCGACAGAGACCCGGCCGTGAACAGCAGCGCAAAGCAGTAGCTGATCGCAGTCGCAACCCCGGTGCTGGGAGAAAAACAGGACGCACAGAGGCTGCCGGCGGTAAGCGCCAGGCAGGTGGTGAGCAGTACACCGACCCAAGCTCCAACCCGCCAGTAGGTATTGCAAAAATCTTTCAGGGCGGCGCCGGCTGCCTGCAGCGATTCGCTGTCCAGCCCGGCGGGAATGATTGCGGCAAGGTTTGGTCCGGAGGTGCTTTCCAGATAGACCAGGGCCAGGAACACCGGCAGGCTGCTGAGCAGGAAGATCAGCACATACAGCAGCGCGGCTTTCATCTTGCCGGTCACGACTTTCACCGACGACAAGGGCGAGAGACGCAGCAGCAGCAGCGTGTCGTTGGTGCGCTCGTCAGTGATGCTGCCGCTGCTTACCGTAGGGGCCAGCAACGCTACCACGCCCAGCTGGAAAATGATCGCCACCGCCCGGATTTTGTCCAAATCGGTCTCGCCGACTTGCTGGGCGATCAGGGCCAGGATGCCGATGCTCAGGCAGATGCACAGCGACAGAGCCCGGATGATGAATTTCGGATTGCCGAAAATCTTGCTGCGAATTTCAGCTACAAAGACCGGGTTCCGGCGCAGGCTGATATTTTTTTTCCGGCGCAGGGGGTCGATCAGATAGAATGGGAAGCCGAGCTTGCGCTTGAGCATGGTTTTACTGTCGGTGTATTTGCTGACTGTCATGGTGCGGCGCGGGTTCGGGGGGGCAAAGATGAATTTGGCAAAGATGGCAAAGAACAGCCCGCCCAGGAACAGCATGCTGATGATAAAAATGGTGAAAACCTGGTCGGCGGAAGCCCCGATGACTCCGACTTCATACTGCTCCGCAAACTGCAGCGCGAACAGCGCCTCGTAGGGGCTCACGGCCCGCAGTTTCAGAAACAGCGGCTGCAGGCTTGAGAATACCACCAGGGTAGAGGGCAGCCAGGTCGCTCCGGCCAGGATAGTAATACCGATATAAGTGGCCAGCAGGGCGGTATAGCTGCGCTGACAGAGCGAGCTCACGGCCAGCCCCAGCAGACCGTAAACGATGGTGGAGGCACCGACGATGCAGAGGGCCTGGCAGAGAGTGGCAATGCTGATGCCGCCGCTGAGGGCGCAGAGCGCGACGATGGGAATACTGGTCAGGAACAGCACCAGAGAAATGCCCAGGGTGCCGACTAATTTTCCGGTCAGGATTTCGCCCGGGCTGAGCAGGCTGGTCTGCAGCATCACGAAAGTGCGCCGTTCGCGTTCGGAGGTGATGGCGCTGGCAGTGAAGCCGGCGGTAAGCAGAATCATGAAAGTGAGCTCGGTGCCCAGGAAGATGGTGAACAGCTCATTGCTGTTGGCATCGGAAAAAATTCCGCTGCGGGGCCAGAGGAGGTATAATATCAGTCCCAGGGCCAAGGCGGTGCCGGCCGCTCCCAGGATGGTTTTGGAATTCCGGGAGGCAATCACGAATTCACGCTGCAGAATCGGATTGCTGAAGAAGCGTCGGATAAATTTAGCCATTGGAGGTAAGTGTTTGAGGTGAGGGAAAGGTGAGGGTTCTGGCGGGCGGTTCTGCGGCCTGTGGGGATACGCCAATCTTCAGCCCTGGTGAGTGACCGAGAGGAAGACTTGTTCCAGATCGGCTTGATCCTCCTTGAATTCCATAACCCGGGCATCGGCCTTGATGATCTGCTGCAGCAGATCGGGGATGCTGTTACGGGCGCCGGTGAAGAGGAAATGCACCTCGTTGGCGTTCACGGTTGGAGTCTGCACGCCCGGGAAATTCTCGCAGATCATCTGCACGATGGCAGGGTCTGAATCAAGAATGATGGTGATACGCATATTTTCCTGGACTTTTTTGCTGACTTCCTGCACGCTGCCGAAAGCCAGCAGCTTGCCTTTCTCCAGGATGCCGATCAGATCGCAGACTCCGGCCAGTTCCGGCAGGATGTGAGAAGAGAGCATGATGGTCTTGCCCAAGTCGCGCAGCCGCATGATGGTCTGCCGCATTTCAATGCGGGCGAAAGGGTCCAGCCCTGAAGCCGGCTCATCGAGTATCAGCAACTCGGGGTCATGCAGCAGGGTCTTGGCCAGGCCGATGCGCTGGGTCATGCCTTTGGACAGCGATGCGACCTGATAGTCGATCATGTGCTGTGATTTGGTCAGTTCCAGTACCGAACGAATGCGGCTCTCGCGCTGCTGTACTGGAATGTGGTAGGCGGCACAGAAGAAATCCAGGTACTCCCATACGCTCATCTGGTCATAGACCCCGAAATTGTCGGGCATGTAGCCGACAATGCGTTTGATCTTGCTGGAATTTTCCGGTGTGACCTCCAGGCCGTCGATGTAGGCCTGTCCGGAACTGGGGCGGTACAAGCCGCAGAGCAATCTGATGGTGGTGGTTTTGCCGGAGCCGTTCGGGCCGATGTAGCCGAAGATAGTCCCCTTGGGAATATGCATGCTCAGGCCGTGCAGACCACGGCCGCCGCCAAAATCTCGAGTCAGGTTTTCAGTCTTGATCATAAGTTCTATGGGTCCGTAGCAAAGGTGATCAGTTGTGGAGAGTGACGTTGAGAGCCAGAATTTTCCAGAAATTCACCCGCTGGCTCAAGGTGCCAGAGGCAACGTCGCCGGGGGTGCCGGTGCCGCTGACCCGCAAATTAGCCCGGAATTTGTTAAGCTGCGGGGAGACCATGGGCAGACCTGCGGTTTCAAACACCCAAGTATTGCCGTGGCGGCTGGCCGGCGGCAGGGCTTTGCCGGATAAATCCTGCAATTCCAGCTCGAAGTTAGCTTTTCCGCTGGGGTTGCTGACATCCAGTTCAATGCTGATACGTTTGCATTGGCTGTAATCGGCGAGGGGATAGAGGTCAAAGTCGATTGGCATCAGGACGTTGCTGTGTTCCTGCAGGAAGACTGCGGTGAATTCGCCGCACTTATAATTCTGGCGCAGCAGAGAGCGGCTGGGGATATCCAGGCTGCAGAATGCGGGGGGCAGGGTAAATTTCTCCGGCAGCTCGCCGCAGCTGACCGGCAGCAGGTCCAGGTGGTAATCGTAGCCGGAAAATGTGTTGCCCCCATCCTGAATCGTGAATTCTTTCCAGGCGGGCATCTGGATCGGTGTGATCAGGCAGAGAGTCGGATGCGGCAAGCGCATGGTTCGGATGCAGTCCAGTGCGGACAGGAAAGCCACATCGGCCTCCACGCCGCTGTCAGGGCTCAGGCCGGTGATGACACCGTTTTCAATCCGCAGAGGCATGACTGCAGCAGGCAGGGCCAGCACCGCCCGCTGGATATTCTTTTTTGCCTCCGGCAAGGGCCAGGGCCGCAGATCGAATCCGCGACTGGTAAACTGCAGCATAGGCAGAGCGCAGGAATCCTGGCCGTAGTTGGCGGAGATATTCTCCCAGCACAGGGTGCGGGGACGATATTGCTGCAGGGACATTCTTTCCAGGCTGAGCAGTTCCCGGGTATAGGTCAGGCGCAGGGGCGAGGGTGCCAGCGCGGTGCCGCCTTCATGGCTGACGCTGAGTCCCTGGGGGCTGAAGAAAGTCCGCATGATATCGGCACTGACGGTCGGGCGGCAGTCGGCCAGGCTGAAGAAATTGCCGGTTCCCCAGCGCATGGCATCAGAGCCCTGCCAGAGCCCGGCGGTGACTGCAGTGAAGCTGCGTTCAGATTGGCCGGCGGCGACATTTCTGGCCTTGATAAAGATTGCTGCGGTGAAGAAGACGCTGCTGAGGCAGAGCACTCCCCAGGCCAGAGCCGGGCGGCGGAAATGGAAGAATAAAATCAGAATAAAGGCTCCGGAGAGGACATACAGCCAGAAAATCTGCATGATCGCAGAGATTGGCGGGATGCTGTATCCCTGCAGATGCTGCAAGGTGGTGTTGACGGCTTTGGTGGCATCGGGACAGTGGTTTTCCGGACAGTAATTGCTGTAGCGGATGATGATGTCCCACAGTGGAATTCTGCAATCCTGGTCGTGGTGGGAGAGGAAGAACGGGTCGAAGCAGAGTCCGAGGCTGCTGCCCAGCCCGACCCGCTGCAGGCAGATAGCCGGGCGGCCGGCTTGCTGCAGCAATACTCGACTGTTATCAGGTGTCAGCACCTCCAGGAATTCCTGCTGCCGGGGCGGTAGCAAATCGCCGTTGGCATCACGTTGCGGGTTGTTTTGCGGCGGCAGCTGGAGGGCCTGGCGGGCGCTGGCGAAGCCGTGGAAATACTTTTTGGCTACAGGCTGGTAAGGCAGCAATGCTGCCAATGGCGTGTCCTGCAGGCTCAGCGCGGTCTCGGCATCGCCGATGACTACACAGCCGCCGCGCTGGACATAGTCCAGGATGGCCTGCATCTGACTGAATTTATAGCTGGCAAGATTGGGGCGCAGCAGCAGCAGCAGAGGGAAATCGCGGAAGCCGCTGTAGTGCTCAGGAACCCCCGCCTGACGGAAATTGTGGAACGAGACCCGGCGGGCCAGTCCTTCCTCTTTGGCGATGTTGCTGTAGCCGGCGATATCGTCGTAGTCGGTCACCAGCGCGATCTGCAGGCGGTTGCGCTGGCCGTCACGCAGGATGATATCGCTCTTGTCAATCCGGGCGTTATTTTGAATCAAGGAGACCAGGTAGCGCTCGGAGTCGGAAATGACCACCGGGCTGCGGCCGTTCAAAGTGCTTTTTGGGCCCAGAGTGATCTGCTGGGTATAAATAGCTCCGCCATGGCTGCCTTCCGGCTCCAGCTGCAGGGTTAACTCCGCAGGTGTCGGATCAGGGTTGCGGATGGTCCAGGTCAGGGTAGCGGCCGAATTAAAATTCCGGACCATTGAGGTGCCTTGAACCAGCGCAACGGCGGTGATGGAAGGTGCGGCTGGCAGAGGCAGGTGGAACAGGCAGGAAAAAAATATGAATATGCTGAAAAACTTGCAGGATTGTTTAGTCATAATAGGAAAAACAAAGCTTAAAACTGTCTCGGCAGTGCAGGCATGAATCAGGTGTGACTTTCACTATATCGCAAAATAGCGATTTTGCAACCAAAAGGTCTTTTGAAAAAACCAAAGTCAATATCCTCGACACTATGGGCAACATCACCCGTCTGACCCGTCCTCCGTAGCACAGAATACAAGGGGGGCCGTCTGTCGGGAAAACACTGCGGCAGATTTGCGCTACCCGGCACAAAGATTATATTAACCGGATTTACAATCCAGAATCGTGGGTTATCAGTTTATCATTTTCACACAAGCGACACAAAGGGCAGGAGTTTTTTATGTCACAATTAGCGGAATTATTTCAAGGCATTACCTCCCTGACCTGGGGCAATATCTCCATGTTTGCTATCGGTCTGGCCTTGATTTGGGCCGCGATCAAAAAACAGTATGAGCCCATGCTGCTGCTACCGATTGGCTTTGGTATTATTCTGGCAAACTTTCCTGGTTCCGCAGCAGTTGGCGAGCACGGTGTGCTGACCTGGCTGATGGAGAATGGTATTAAGAATGAATTGTTCCCGGTGCTGATCTTTGTTTCCATCGGGGCAATGATGGACTTCGGGCCCTTGCTCAGCCGTCCGAGCATGATCTGCTATGGTTTTGCGGCTCAGTTTGG
>JAAZIZ010000242.1 GCA_012800565.1 Lentisphaerota bacterium | reverse complement strand
GATTCAGGCCATGAGTCCGTTTGGATTGTGGCGCCTTCCAGGCGCTCTGATTTCGGGTAGCGTCCACCTCCGGTTCCCTCGCCTTCCAGGCTCGGTCACCGGAGGTTATTATTGTATAGCCCTGCCGGACTAATCTACAGCTCTCCGGACTAATCTACAGCTCTCCGGACTAATCTACAGCTCTCCGGGCTAATCTACAGCTCTCCGGGCTAATCTATACAGCTCTCTGGGCTAACCGGCACCAGTTGCATTTTCACAACGTGTCATTCAGCACGGGGGAACCAGTCTCCTCCTGACTCCTGTCCGGGGGAAAGCAAAACACGAGGCTGAAAACGAGGGAAGAAAACGGGGACCAAAGGAAGAAGCGGATTTTTTTCGTGGAAATCCGCGAAGAAAATTGAAGAAGACCAAAACCATAAAATATTGCCATCACTGATATGGGGTATGTCAGATTAAATGCACAGCATGACTTTTGTCAGATTAAATGCGTTGAAGAATATTTCAGGTGGTGCGTTTAGTTTTTCAACTTGCGTTTGCAGTTTTTTTACAATAAATTCACAATTAGGATTTGCATGTTAGCGGATAAGTCATAATTTAAAGAGATGAGCATCTCCTGCGTGTGATGCTTTTAATATACCAAAGTTAGCGGAATGTCATCAGCTGTCAGCTTGGGGATGACTTCCGGCAACCATGGTCAGGTTCAGAATCACCGCTGTGGTCTTGCGGGCGTGTTTTTTCCTGGGGCTGGTTCTGTTATCCGTGCCGGGGTAGTTTTTTTACTGGTTACGGGTACCGGTATGCAGTCTTACAGGGGTACTGTCCCGAAGGCATGATTTCATGGAAAGCAAAGAGGGTCTGCGCAAGCGAATGCGGTCTTTGCTGTTCGCTGGTTCCGATTGCAGTCAGGCACAAAGTTTCGAGTTGCTTACCCGCCTGCGCTCATTATCTGAATTAGGCAGCAGCGAGATATTGGTGGGCTTTCTGGCCATCAAGCAGGAGCCGGATTTACGTCCGTATCTGGTTGAGTGGCTGCGTTCCGGGCGGAAGCTGCTGCTGCCTCGTTTTGTTCCCTCCCAAGGGCAGTATGAATTAGCTTCAGTCACTGATTTGGCCCGCGATCTTGTTCCGGGTCATTATGGTATTCTGGAACCCCATCCGTTATTGCCGAAAGATATTTCCTGCGGCACTGATAATTTCCCATCGCGGGCTTGGCTGGTTCCAGGTCTGGCATTCAGCGCCAGTGGTGCCCGTTTAGGCCGCGGCAAGGGATATTATGACCGGCTTCTGGGACATTCTCAGGACTTGATCATTGGCGTGTGCTGGGACTGCCAGCTGATTTCTGGAATACCAGTGCTTGCACACGATGTGACCGTACACTTTGTGGTCACTGAATCACGCATCATTGATTGCCGCCAACCGGCAATGTCAGACTGACGATGCTCCGGCAGGGGGGCATCGTTTCACAGGCAGAAGGAATTAGCGACATGGGCGAGTATTTATTATTTCTGGGCAGCACCTCGATCAATACAGAGCTGCCCTATGTCATTGTCATTATCATCATGTTGGCAATCATCATCTTTTGGAACTGGAAGCAGAGCCGCAGCCAGGGCCGGAGTATTGATCGGGCCGGAGCTCAGTCTGAGGCAGAAAAGATCATCGCTGCTGCCCAGGAGGAAGCCACCCAGATTCGCCGCCGAGTGCAGCAGGAAGGCGAGGTCTTGCTGAAAGAAGCCCAGATCAAAGCCAAGGAGACTGCTTTGGCGGCCAAAGACGAGTTTGAGGCTTCCTGCAAACAGCACCGCCGGGAATTGCAGAAGAACGAGGAGCGCCTGACTGCCAAGGAAGACAATCTGGACAAGCGCCTGGCTCAGCTGGAGTCCCGCCTGGAAGAGCTGGACAAGCGGGATCAGGAGTTGAAGCTGCAGTCAGAGAGTCTGCGTACCAAACAGGAAGAATTGAAAGCCAAGATCAATCAGCAGATTGTGGAGCTGCAGCGGGTAGCCAATCTTTCGGAGGAGGAAGCCCGGCAGATACTTCTGGAACGTCTGGAGGAGTCTCTGGAGAATGAGCGCGGGCTGCTGATTCGCCGTTATCAGGAGGAGAACAAGCAGCGTCTCATCCAGGAAGCACAAGTGATTATGGTTGGAGCGATGCAGCGTTATGCCGGTGACTGTGCCTATGAGCGCACCACCTCCACCATCCCCCTGCCGAATGAGGACATGAAAGGGCGTATCATCGGCCGTGAGGGCCGGAACATCCGCACCATTGAAGCCGCTACCGGATGCAGCATTTTGATTGATGACACCCCGGAAGCAGTGGTTATTTCCTGCTTTGATCCGGTGCGCCGGGAGATTGCCCGCATTACCATGGAGCGCTTGGTGGCGGACGGGCGCATTCACCCTGCCCGGGTGGAGGAGATTGTCAACAAAGTCCGCAAGGAAGTGGAGGGAGAAATCCAGAAAGCCGGTCAGGAGACCATTGAGAAGCTGGGCATCGCCCGTCTGCGCCCCAATATTGTCAGCCTCCTGGGGCGTTTGAAGTACCGCTACAGCTTTTCCCAAAATGTTCTGATGCACTCGATTGAAGTGGCCACCATGATGGGAGCGATTGCCGCCCAGATTGGTTTGGACGAGCGCAAGGCCAAGCGTGCGGGGTTGCTGCACGACATCGGCAAGGCGGTCGATCACGAAGTAGAAGGCTCGCATGCGGCCATCGGCGCAGACCTGCTCAAACGTGCAGGCGAGGAAGAAGATATCGTCAACGCAGTAGCAGCGCATCATGAAGAAACCGAGAAAACCAGCCTGATGGCAATTATGGTGCAGATTTGCGACACCCTGAGCGCCAGCCGTCCGGGGGCCCGTTCAGAGACCACGGAGTTGTATCTGCGGCGCCTGGAGCAGCTGGAGAGCATCGGCAATGCCTTTGAGGGCGTAGAGACTTGCTTTGCCATTCAGGCCGGGCGGGAACTGCGGGTAATTGTTCAGCCCGAGCGGATCAGCGAGAATGCGGCGGCAGTCATGGCCCGGGAAATGGCTGAGCGCATTGAGAAAGAAATGCGTTATCCGGGTCAAATCCGGGTTTCCGTGATCCGCGAGACGCGTTCCATTGACTATGCCAAATAACCGCTGCTTCGAACGAGCGCACGAGGTCATCAGCGTTGCTTCAGCGCTGATTTTGTGGATTTAATCAGCAACAACCAGTTCAGAAAGCAATTATGACTGAAAAGAATTACGATTTCAAAAAGCGGATGCGAGTTGTTCATCTCCCTGATCGGCGCGATTTTGCTGTGCGGGCGGGGGCAGACGAGGTCCTTCTGGACGAAAGCTGGTCGATTGTCCTGGCAGATGATTTTGGCCAAGGCGG
The DNA here is from genome assembly GCA_012800565.1 of Lentisphaerota bacterium. Lineage (GTDB taxonomy): Bacteria > Verrucomicrobiota > Lentisphaeria > Oligosphaerales > Oligosphaeraceae > JAAZIZ01. The sequence goes on along the minus strand of JAAZIZ010000242.1, from coordinate 10,587 downwards.
AGACAAGGCGGCGACTGATTTCCAGGATTATCTTGGGGTCAGCATGTCCTTGCCCTTGCGCCTGTACAGAGGCAAGGCTGAGATTTCGGGGCCGGTCATACGCCTCTGCGCGATTCCGGAGTTACGCAAGGGTGCTTTTCAGTTGCGGGTCAGCGGTACTGAAATCATGCTTGGCGCCAGTGACATAGCCGGGCTCTGGAATGGGGTGGTTTATCTTGAAGACTGTATGAATTTGCAGTCGGCGCCTATTCTGCCTCTGGGCGAACAGAAGCGCGAGCAGCTGGTCCGCGGCCGGCGGGTGCACTCCGGTTGCGGCATTGACGATTATCCGGACTGGCAGTTGAAGGCGATTATCCACGCCGGCTTCAACATCATCGATGTTTTTGTCAAGGATTTTGGAGTGACTGCGGGCGGTCATTGCGACATCAATAATCTGATCGACCGGGCTGAAGAATATGGTCTGGGCACCTTTCTGTACAACTATCTGCCCAGCTACAAGCATCCGGATGATCCAGATGCGGAGGCTTTTTTTGATTCCATCTACGGGGAGTTGTTCCGGCGCTATCCCAAGGCCATGGGCTTGTGCCTCTGCGGCGAATCCCTGGAGTTTCCCAGCAAGGACCCTGCCACCACCGGTAAGCGTTGGCGCGAGAGCATGAAAGATGGCATTCCTGACACCCGTCCCAGCCCCGGCTGGTGGCCATGCGAAGACTACCCAGCCTATCTCGACTGCATTCGCCGGGCGGTCCAACGGGTTAAGCCGGATGCGGAGATCGTCTTCAACACCTACAACTGGGGCTGGGCCGACAACCAGCAGCGGCGGAAATTTCTGGAGAAACTGCATACTGATTTCACCGTCCAGATCACTTTCGAGATTTTCAAGCAGAACCGCATTGGCGACCTGAGTTGTCCGGTGATGGACTATACGATTTCGGCCACCGAGCCGGGCTATTACTTCACCAGCGAGTGTGAGAATGCCAAGGCCACCGGGCACCGCATCTGCGCCACCAGCCACACCATCGGCTCGACTTGGGATTTCGGCCCCGTTCCCTACGTCCCCACGCCTTATCGCTGGATCAAGCGTTTCCGGCATTTAAATCATGCATTGTCGGCCTGGGGTGTGGATATGCATTACGAGACGCATCATTATGGCTGGTGGCCCAATGCGGTGATTGATTTGCGCAAAGCCAATGCCTGGTCACCGCGGGAAGAAGACCTGGAGGGCCTGCTGGCCAAAATCGCGGCCCGCGACTACGGTCAGCAAAGCAGCGCGGCAGTTTTGTCCGCCTGGCGCTACTGGAGTGAGGCGATGGATTTCTATGTCGCCACGAACGAAGACCAATACGGTCCCTGGCGGGTTGGCCCGGCCTATCCCTTGATTTTTCAGCCCAATATCACCCGCACCATGGGCGGCAAGGAAATCCAGTTTCCGACTTCTCCCGGGGCACACTTCGGGCATCGGATCATCAAGACCCTGTACCAGCCCTACGAGAATGAGCATCAGAGTCCCGGTCCGTTGCGTTATCCTGCGGAAATCAAGCGATTGGAGCAGATGCAGAGCTTATGGGAGCAAGGCCTGTCAGTGCTGCGCGGCAGTCTGGAGCAGATGCCAGCGAACAAGATTGACAACGGCCGGCGTCTGCTGGCCCTGGGTGAGTTCATTTATCATTCTGTGATTACCACTATTACGGTGAAGCGCTGGTGGTTGCTGAATACCCGTCTGCAGGCTTCCTCTGATCGGGCTGAGATGTTATCGATTCTGGATCAGCTGGTCGCCCTGGCTGAGTCCGAGATTGCGAATGCCCGGGCGACCATTCCGGCGGTGGAGTTTGATTCCCGCCTGGGCTGGGAACCCAGCATGGAATACGTCTGCGACAAGTGGCATCTGGAATGGAAAGTCCGGCAGGTGGAGAGTGCTCTGCGGGAGATCGCCTCGTATCGCAAAATGCTGGAATTGTAAGGGAAAGGATTGTAGTTTGCCATGGCGGATATCTCGGTTGATTTAGGCGGCATCAAGTTAGGCAATCCGGTCATCGCCGCTTCGGGGGCTTTCGGATACGGTGCAGAATATCAGGACCTGCTGCCTTTTGATCAGCTGGGGGCCATCACCGTCAAAGGTGTCTCACCCTTTCCCTCGGACGGCAACCGGACGCCGCGGGCAGTCGAGGTCTATGGCGGGATGCTCAATGCCATCGGGCTGCAGAATCCTGGCCTTGAAAAATTCATTTCTGATCCGCAGTATCTGCCGTTTTTGCGTACCCTGCCCTGCCCGGTGATAGTGAACATCTGGGGCAAAACCATCGCCCAGTATGCCGAGGTGGCTGAGCGTCTGGAAGCCGAGAAAACGGGCATTGCGGCTTTAGAGATCAATATCTCCTGTCCGAATATCAAGGAAGGTGGGGTTGCCTTTGGCACCGATTTGCAGCAAGCAGCGGCGGTAGTATCAGCGGTTCGGGCGGTCACCACCCTGCCCCTGATTACGAAGCTGAGTCCGAATGTCAGCCGGATCGGCGATTTTGCCCGCTGTGTGGTCGATCACGGCAGTGATATGATTTCTCTGATCAACACCATTACAGCCTTAGCGATTGACCTGGAGACCCGCCGGCCCCGCCTGGCAAACATCACCGGCGGCTACAGCGGCCCGGGCATCAAACCCATCGCTCTGCGGATGGTCTATGAAGCCCGCCGCGCAGTCTCAGTGCCCATTATCGGCATGGGCGGCATCCGGGACGCCACGGATGCGCTGGAGTTTATGGTCGCCGGGGCCAATGCAGTAGCGGTCGGCACGGCGATATTCAGCAATCCATTGTGTCTGCTGGAGATTCCGGCCGGGATCAGCGCCTGGCTGGACCAGCATGGCTATAGCAGTGTGAGTGAGATTGTGGACACTCTGGTCACCGGCTGAGAGGTCGGCAACTGCTTATCCGGAGAGTCCAGACAGCAAAGCTTGCCAGGTTTGGTCTATGGCAGGTACAGCTGTGCAACCGCGATGACCTGACGATGAAAATAATCTTTGCTCCAGATTCATTCAAGGGCAGCATCCGCAGCCCCGAGGTCTGCGAGATCCTGTTGCGCGCCTTTCAGGAAAAACTCCCCGGGGCGGAATTTTGCTGTGTCCCGCTGGCCGATGGCGGCGAGGGAACGGTGGTTGCGGTGCTGGCGGCTCGGCCAGGAGAACTGCGCGAAGCCACGGTGCATGATCCTCTGGGACGCCCCATCAGCGCACAATATGCATTTTTCCCGGAAAGCTGCCAGGCGGTACTGGAAATGGCCAGTGCCAGCGGCCTGGAACTCCTCTCTGCAGCAGAACGCAATCCGTTGCTCACCAGCACTTATGGCAGCGGTGAGCTGATTCGGGCGGCGATAGCGGCCGGAGCCAAGGATATAATCATAGGCATTGGCGGCAGCGCGACTGTGGACGGTGGTGCCGGCCTGGTACAGGCGCTGGGAGCCAAGTTGCTGGATGCCTCAGGGCAGGACTTGCCGCCCGGCGGGGGGATGCTGGAGCATTTGGCCAGCATTGCGGCAGGAGAATTGCCGGCGCTCTGCCGGGGAATAAGCATCAAAGTCGCCTGCGATGTGACCAATCCCCTGCTGGGCGCGACAGGTGCGGCAGCAGTATTCGGACCGCAGAAAGGTGCCAGTCCGGAGATGGTCTGCAGCCTGGAAAAGGGTTTGCAGCGGTGGAGTGAAAAAGTATCTGCAGCCGGGCTGGCGGATACGTCTGATCAGCCTGGTGATGGCGCGGCCGGTGGAGTCGGGTTCGCCCTGCGGGCATTCCTGGGCGGGCAGATGTGTTCCGGAGCCAGACTGATTGCCGAGCTGGTGGGACTGCCTGGACATCTGCAGCAGGCGGACTGGATCATCACCGGAGAAGGATGCACAGATGAGCAGACCTGTTATGGTAAACTGCCGGCAATAGTAGCCGAGCTGGCTGCCGCGCAAGGCGTGCCATGCATTTTATTATCGGGTGCGGTCAAGGGGCCGCAAGCGCTGCTGCGGCAAAAATTCACAGCCGTATTTTCCAGCTTGTCGGAGACCGGTTCACTGGAGGCGGCACTGTCGCGGGCACGGGAAAACCTCTATGACCGTGCTTTGGCTGTGGCTTCGCTGCTGGTGCCCCGCCAGGTCTGAGCCAGGCGCAACCCTTGGGGTCTGCGGTTATTGGCAGCGTATTTTCATCACTGCTTTGCGAATCTTTCCCTGCCCGCAGCAAGGTGCGTGGGCATCGCCGGGGAAAAAGATGGCGAAGCGTCCCGGTGCGACAGGGAACCAGGCGCTTACTGGTGCAGTCAGCAAAGCGTAGTCTTTTTCAGTATCAAAGGGCGTGTCTGCGGGCAAGTCTGCCGTTGCAGTCCAGCCCATGATTTCCTGGCCTGACAAGACCATCTGCAGATCAATATACCGGCGGTGATATTCCAGTTTTGCCCCTTCCTGCGGATGCGCTTCCACCTCCATCACCGTCATATAGATATCGTCGCCTTGAATCGACTGCCGGCCCAGAGGCAGCTGGCGCAAATCCTGGCCGGAGAGATACTGCAGAGCCTTGGTAAACAGGGGGCTGATGCCTGCGTACTGGGGCAGATTTTCCATTGTGTCGATAATCATAGAGTTGCTCCAAGATGTTCCTGATTAAGCGCTGACAAAGCAGGTACGCTGACTGTGGGCATAATAAAAAGCCGAAACGCAGCTCAGAGCTCTGGCTGGCGGCGGACTTTACGACTGCGGCCGGGCTGGACATAACACCAGCCCCGGGACGTGAGCCGCAGTCCCTGGGCCACGGAGATGGTATTTTTAGACGCAACCAGCATATTCTGGATCAGGTGCATGCGTGCTTCCGGCAGACACTCGTGCACAGTGGCCTCACGTTTTACGCTGATTTCAAGGTTTTTGTGCACGGCCAACAAGCCCCAGCCGGAAATCACTTCGTCTGCGGCGATCTCCCCGTCCGGCACAGCCAGATACAGTTCGTCAGCCACTCGGGTACGGGCAATTTTGTGCAGGCGGCTGCCACGGTAAAGACTCTCCTCCAGATTCCGCAGCCGGCGGCGCATTTGCTGATATTCCGCATTGGTGGATTTGGCATAATCCCAAAACGCGAATTCTTCGAAGAGCACATTTTCCTCGCGCAGATGCGGCTCACAGTTGCGGATGGACTGCTCAGCCTGACGCATTTTCTCCCGCAATTCGCCCAGCTCTGCGAGGATATCCTCGGGCTGCGAGCATTCCGGCCAGCAGGCCTTACGGTTTTCGGCGCAGAGCACCACCACCGTGCGTCGGGGAACAACCAGATTCATACCCAGTTTTCTATGCCGGCGCACGGACTGCCAGCAGGCCACCACATCAGCTTTCAGAGTCGCGGCCTTCAGGGGCACATCCACGGCCCAGGCATCGGGTTTGGCGGTACAGTGCAGCCATTTCAGAACAGCCAAGCGCAAATTAAAGGACTTGGGCCGTTGTTTTTGCCCTGCACCATCTTTTTTAAAGTTTAACAGGAACTGTTCTTGCATCAGCTTCTCTCTTCCGGCCCGATGTGGAGCGCTTTCATACTTTGCAGATCAATTCATCTCATCCCGGGCATCCCGGGCACTGCTGCCTGCCAGAGCGGATATGCTGGATTTATCTACCCTGCAGAAAGAAAAAGCCCGAGCCGGCCATACCGTCACTCGGGCTTATAAAGTATGGTGGTAGGACATGGATTCGAACCATGGAAAGCATAGCTAGCAGATTTACAGTCTGCCCCCGTTGGCCACTTGGGTATCCTACCACTTGTATTAACGAAGAACCCTACATTCCGGGTCAGCGACAATAACATAACCCGACTTTTATTTTTTGCAATTCGATTCTTAATTTTTCTGCAAATTCCTCGCTTGGCATGTATATTAAGGTTGATTCGTTTTCATGTTCACGGTACCGATGCAAGTCTGCCTGCGCATATTGGCGTCAGTAGCAATTTAGCCAGGCATACTTCTTTGCAGGCCAGCCATCCGCAATCGTTTCAGTTCTTGTACTGTAACCTCAAAGGGGAGACCTGATTATGTCAAATTGGCGCAGCAGTTATTGGGTTTATGTCCTTATCCTGGCAGTAATAGGTTCTGCTCAAGTGCCGGCCCAGGAGCCGGCCTTGCTGACGGCAAAAGTCACTGCCCTGCAGCAATCGCGGGATTCGGTTGCCAGCTTCCGGGCCGATTTTGTCAGGCTGCTGCAGAATGCCGGGGTGGATCAGGCTTTTGTCCCCGCATCAGTAGCCGTCCTCTCCTCTGAGGGTGAATATCTGCCTGTACGGGTAGTACCGGAACAGAACATCTTCCGGGTTTTCTGGGCAGTTCCAGCGGCGGTGCAGGCGAAAGACTACGGCACCAGCCAGGAATTCACGGTTCTGTTTGGCGGTGGCCAGAGCAAATCCCCGCCTTTGCAGGCAGAAGATAATCTGATTGACAATGGTGATTTCCGGCGTCTGGACCAAGCAGGAATACCTCTTGGCGTCCCCGCTAATTTCTTTCCGGACAGCTACCAGGTCGTGCCCGGCATTGGTGACGGCAAGGGCATTGCTCTGCTCTCCAATCAGGAGAAAAGCCGTTCGTTCAACTCACAGTGGGTGTACTGCTCCCCGAAAAGTCTGGTTGAGTACCGAATCAAGTATAAGATTTCCGGTGCCAAGGCGCATCATTACAACCGGGTAATTTATTCTTTCATCAATTACCGTGACCGTGCCGGCAAATACCTCACCCGTGCCGGTGCCTTGTCAACGCTGAGCAGTGACAGCGAAGGTTTTCAGGAATATTTTTTAAGTCTGCCGGTGCCGGCAGAAGCATACAGCACGAACATTGAAATCAACAGCGGCAGTGCGGTGCCTGGGTCTGTCATCATCGGTTCAGTCAGTATCACCTGCCCGGAAGTGCCGGAAATCACTCAGGCGGCCACTGCTGGTGGTGAGGTCAAGAGCCTGCTGGCCCGCAGCGCAGAAATTCGCCGTTATGATCTGGGGCCTGATGCCTCGCCGGTAATGGATGGATTTGTGCGCCTGTCTCCAGGAGATAAATACCACCCGGAGCAAAAATTCGGTTTTACCAAGCTGTTCCGAAGCTATGTGCGTGACAAGGGGCGTCATGATCCTCTCGGGCAGGATTATATTGCTGCTGAGCATGCGGTTCTGCGCATTGATCTGCCCAACGGCCAGTACCGGCTCTGGGTTCTCAGCGGTGATTCCCAGACCAGCAGCACAGTGGCGACGTTCTATTTTAATAAATCTTTGACGCTCAATGGCCAGGTAGTATACCAGGATGACACCAAGCCAGCTGACTTCTTCCGCAATCAATACCTCGGCAACGCCAAGCATTTCTGGCTTCCCGGCATGGATTATTATGACACTTTTGTGACCCCGCGTTTCCAGGAATACAATTTTCCGGTAGAGGTCACCGAGCGGCAGCTGAACATTGCCTGGCAGAACATGCCGATCAATGCACTTATCCTCTACCCGGCTGATCAGGAAGAGGCGGTGGCCCGGGAATTGTCGTATTTGCAGGAGCGCCGCAAGCGCGATGCCGTGATAAACATCCTGCCTGGACCAGTGGAGACCTGTACTCCACCCTCGGCGAGTGAGCAGAAGCGCGGCTTCATGCTGTTCCGCCGCAGTGCCAATGAGCGCATTTTCCCCAGCAGCCGGCCGCAAGAAAATGACCATTTCAGCAAACTCAGCAGTTTTGCCCCGGCAGGCGAGAACGCGACGTTTAATTTTTCGCTTTATCCGTTGCGTGATTTAGGGCCGACCAGCATTCGGGTCGGGAAACTGCGTTCCGGGTTCAGGAGCATTCCAGCGACTGCGGTGGAAGTCCGGGTAGTGCGCTATCTGCATCGCTGGAAGGGTGCGGGCAGCTTCCAGGTTGCGCCTTTTCTGCTTGACTTGCGGGAAATCATTCCGGTCACCCAGAACACCGCCTGGAGCTGGTTCATCCAGGTGTCAGTGCCCTCTGACTGCAAAGCCGGCAAATACTGCGGTGAAGTCGCCGTAGTCGCCGCTGAGACTGGCAAGACTTTAGCTAAAATCCCCCTGGAGTTGCATGTCCTGCCGCTTAAGCTGGAGCCTCTGCCCATCCTGCAAGGATACTATTATTTTCCCAGCGAGCCCTGGTATTCCACTTTCTGGGCTGCCAACCTGGTCGGGCCGCGCTACAACCGCGACCCGGAGGTGCTGAAGCTGATTGAAGAGAATGAGCGCCGTGAGATGCGCTTTATGAAATCACTGGGCTTGAACAGCATCTCTTTCAGCGATGACATGCGTGCAGACCTGAAAATTGTAGATGGAGAAATAAAATTCTCCGAGCATAACCGCTTCCTGTGGTGGATGGACATTTACGCCAGTGAAGGCATGCAGGCCATGCCTTTCTATGGTTTCCAATCCATCGGCTGCGGCAGCATCATCGCCGCGCTGGACAGAAAAAACCCCGCCTTGCAAGAGCAATTCTCACCAGCCTGGAGCAAAGCTTTCCAGAGCCTGATCCGGGAGGGGATGCGCATTCAGAAAGAGCGCAACTGGCCTGAGATTCTCTGGTACACCACTGATGAACGCAGCAACTACCGTGAGACCGGTGCCCAGGAAGGCCTGAAGCTGGCTCAGCTGGTGCGGGAGATTCCGGGTGCCACCAGCATCGCCTCCATGAACGGTCCCTGGGAACACATCATGGTCCCGGCTCTGGATATCTCAATGCCGAACATCGCTTTTCCGATCACTGATGAGACCATCCAGATGATTCACAAACACGATTCCAAGCTCTGGCTGTACAACTGCGGTTCTGAGCGTCTGACCTTGGGATTGTATCCCTGGCGGGTCAAGGCCGGCGGGCGTTATCAGTGGCATTACCGCTGCGGCAGCGGTGGCGGCGGGGAACAATGGGACGACGGAGTGCTGACAGGTTGCACCCAATATTCGCTCAGTTTCAACTCTCCTGAAGGCATTGTTCCATCTCTTGATGCCTTGGCTGTGCGGGAGGCAATCTATGACCACCGCTACATAGTAACGCTGGAGAAAGCAATCCAGGAAGCGGAAAAACGCCTCGCCGCCGGCCGCCAGGATAAATTGTCCGAGGCATTGCGCCAGGCCCGGGACTATGTGGCATTTTTGACGGAACGAGTCCCAGTGGACGTACGCGAACTCCTCGGCTTTGAGATTGATCCCCGCGCTGCTGGCGCGGCGGTCGGCGGCGAATTCCGCAATACTGACAACCTGGACCGGGTGCGCTGGATGATGGCGCAGCTGATCCTGAGTTTGCAATCTGCATCGGGAAAATAATAATGGTGTTGTCGCCGGAGATGGGGCTGTACCATTCCTGATGCGATCCCACTCTGCAGTTCCCGTTGCGCCGATGCTGTGGTCTCATGACGAGATAGCTGCTCAGCAGTCCAGCCACAGCTTCGGCCGGCGGGTGCTTGGGGTGGTCAAATCGGCTTGACCGGGAATTGCTTTCCCAGTCTGGCTGGTGTATCTTATATACTGAATTCTGAAAATTTTTCACTGTCACAATAACTGCTCTTATCACCAAAGGAACTCCAGCATGATTACCGACTCCCGAAACCTTTTTTCCTCCTTGAGCCTGGCCTTGTGGGTCTTATGCGGCATGACGCTTTTTGCCGCCGAACCAGCCTTGTTGACGGCAAAGGTCACTGCCATCCAGCAATCGCGGGATGCGATCGTGGGTCTGCGGGCGGATTTTTCCCGGTTATTACAGACCGCCGGCATCAGCCAAGCTTTTCTGCCTGAATCAGTAGCTATTCTGGATGCAGACGGGCAATCCTTGCCGGTGCGAGTTACACCCGAGCAAGGCATTTATCGCGTTTCCTGGGCAGTACCAGGTGCAGCCCGGAAAGAAGATTACGGCCGGGTTGCAGATTATACCTTGCTGTTCGGCACGGCTCCGAGCAAAAACCCGGCCCCACAGCTCCAGGATGAGGAGAATCTGGTCTTCAATGGCAACTTCCGGCAGTTGAACAGCGATGGTCAGCCGCTGGGCATTTCGGCCGCACAACTCCAGAAGGACTTTCAGCTGGTCGAAGGCCCAACCGGCAACAAAGCCTTGGCTTTGCAATCAGATACAGAAAAAAAATGCGCTTACCGTTCCCAGTGGGTGTACTGCCCGGCCGGCAGCCTAGTGGAGTACCGCATCAAATACAAGATTTCCGGGGCGGTGGCACATCATTACCAAACGGTAATTTATTCCTATGTCAACTACCGTGATCAGGACGGAAAATTCCTCAGCCGCCAGGGTGCGCTGTCGAACCGGCGCACTGACAGTGACGGCTGGCAGGAGTATTTAATCACCCTGCCCCTGCCCGCCGGTGCTACCAGCACCAATTTTGAGTTCAACAGCGGCAGCTCAGTGCCGGGGTCAGTGATTATTGGCGAAGTCAAGATCAACTCCACAGCCATTCCTGAAATCAGCACTGCTGCGACTGCCGGGGGTGAAATAATGAGCCTCATTGCCCGCGGCAGCAATATTTACCGTTACGATTTGGGAACTGCCACCTCACCGGTTATGGATGGTTTCACCGCCCTGCACCCGGATATCAAATACACTGCTGAGAACAAATGCG